>NZ_JBEPCJ010000024.1:0-118948 GCF_040299565.1 Spirillospora sp. NPDC000708 | reverse complement strand
CCTTGCTGCGCCCGGGGGCTCACCCCCCGGGGGGGGCCCCCCCCCCCGCCCCCCCCCCCGGCCCGCTGGGCGCCGCGCACGGCCGTCCGGAGCCGCCCGGGCGCCCCGGGCTCGCGGGGCATCCGGACCCGGCGGGGCTCCCCGGCCGCCCGGAACCGCCCGGGACGACGCCGAACCCGCAGCTCGCCCAGGCCATCATCAAGGAGGTGTACGGCCGCCCGCCCGCGGCCCTCGGCAGGCTCGGCCCGGTGGTCGCCGCCGCCGCGGCCGCCGGCGACCCGGTGGCCAGGCGCATCACCGACGAGGCCGCGGAGTGGCTGCTCCGCGACGTCGACGCGGTGCGCCCGGCCCTGTCCGACCCCTGCGCGCCGGTCGTCATGCACGGGTCGGTGCTGCGCGAGGGCCCCGTCGCCGAGGCCGTCCGCACCGGGCTGCGCGACCGGTTCGCCGAGGCGCCGCGCAGCGCCGGCGACGGCGCCGTCGGCGCCGCCGGGCTGGCGCTGCGCCGGCTCGGCCATCCCCTGCCGGGCTGAGCGCCCGGCCGAGCCCCGCCCGGCCGTGCGGGCGCCGCCGGTGGCCGACCCCGCCGGACGCCCCGCCGAGAGGCCGGAGAGGACGGCGACGCCGCCGTCCGGCTCATCACGATGGACCCCACCGCACATCCGCTCCGTTCGCGGACCAGGGGTCCATCGTGATCGAGCTGTGACCACGGGGGCTCGAGATCCGTCGGCGCGGTGCCGGGGGCACCGTGGCCGGTGGGACGAGCGGTCACCGGCGTGGCTCGTGCGCGGTTCGTGCGCGGCGACCCGGGCCCGTCCGGCGCCGCGAGTCGACAGGGCGGCGGCGAGCGGTTAACGTCGCGACGTCCGAAGCGAGCAGACGACCACGTCGGGGGGCCTGGTCAGGTGCATGCCACTCATGTCCGCGGATAGCCGGTCGCGACGCGCCGGAACCGCCCGCCGGCGGCCCCGGCGGGGCGGTGCTGCGCGGCTGGCGCTGGCCGCGGCGGCCGCGCTGGCGCTCCCGCTCGCCGGATGCGCCGGCGGCGGCGGGCCGGACTCCTCCGCCCACCGGGAGTCGCCGGGGGCGTCGGGTCCATCCGGAAAGAAGGCGCCCGTGACGAAGTCCCCGGACGCGTGGGTCCCCGGCTACGTCGCGAAGATGAGCCTGGAGCAGAAGGTCGGGCAGCTGTTCGTGCCGACGTTCTCCAGCCGCGCGAGCGCCCTGGCGATCATCCGGAAGTACCACGTCGGCGGGTTCATCTACTTCCCGGAGAACTTCGGCTCGCCCGCCGAGACCGCCGCGCAGTCGAACGCGCTGCAGAAGGCGTCCAAGGTCCCGCTGCTGCTCGGCGTGGACGAGGAGCAGGGCATCGTGTCGCGGACGCCGTTCATCACCCGCTTCCCCGGGAACATGGCGCTCGGCGCGACCCGGAGCACCGCGGACGCGCGCGCCGCAGCGCGGGTCACCGCCACCGAACTGCACGCGGTCGGGATCAACCTGGACTACGCGCCGGACGCCGACGTCAACGTGAACCCGCGCAACCCGGTGATCGGGCTGCGCTCCTTCGGCTCCGACCCGGCGCGGGTGTCGCCGCTGCTGACCGCGGCGATCGCGGGCTACCAGGACGCCGGGGTCGCCGCGACGGCCAAGCACTTCCCCGGGCACGGCGACACCGCGACCGACAGCCACACCGGCCTGCCCGTGATCACGCACTCGGCGGCGCAGTGGCGGAAGCTGGACGCGCCGCCGTTCAAGGCCGCGATCGCCGCCGGCGTCGACCTCGTCATGACGGCGCACATCGTGGTCCCGGGGCTCGACGAGTCGGGCGACCCGTCCACGCTGTCGAAGACCGTGCTGACCGGGCTGCTGCGCGGCGAGCTCGGCTACCGGGGCGTGATCACCACGGACTCGCTGCAGATGGCGGGCGTCCGGGAGAAGTACGGCGACGCGGTCGTGCCCGTGCGGGCGATCAACGCGGGCGCCGACCAGCTGCTGATGCCGCCGAGCCTGTCCAAGGCGTACAACGCGGTGGTGGCGGCCGTCCGGTCCGGGAAGATCACGCAGAAGCGGCTGGACGAGTCCGTCACCCGGATCCTAAGCCTCAAGCAGAGGCGCGGGCTGTTCACGGCGCCGCCGGCCGACCCGGCGAAGGCGTCCGCGCGGATCGGCACGCCGCAGCAGAAGGCGACCGCGCGGCAGGTCGCCGAGCACTCGGTCACGCTGGTCCGCAACGACCGGGGCGTGCTGCCGCTGAAGGGCAGGAAGGTGAGCGTCACCGGTCCGCAGAGCGCGGAGCTCGGCGCCGCGCTGCGCGAGCAGGGCGTCGCGACGACCGCGCCGGGCACCGCCGACGTCCACGTGCTGACCACCCTGAACGCCGGGACGGCCACCGCCGCGCGGGTCGGCGCGCTGGCGTCCAAACCGGTCGTCGTCGCGGCGATCGGCCGCCCCTACGACCTCGACCACGCCGGCGGCGCCGCCGCGACGCTCGCGACCTACTCCGCCGGCGCGACGTCGATCGGCGCGCTCGCGCGGGTGCTGTCGGGCGCCGTGAAGCCGGTGGGGAGGCTGCCGGTGCCCGCGGGCGGGCAACCCGTTGGTCACGGCTTGTCGTATTGATGGACGCGGGGCCCCGCGGACTGGGAAGATCGGCCCGCCTTCGCACCCCCGGGAGGTCCCCGTGCGCGTTCGTCCGTTCCTGCCCGCTCTGTCCCTGCTGCCCGCGCTGGCCCTCGGCCCGGCCGCCTGCGGCGGGAAGGAGGAGGCGGGGATGCCGCCGCTGACGCCCGAGCCGGGCGACTCGCGGCTCGTCGACGTGACCGCCCCGGCGAAGGACAGCCTTCCCGCACGGCTGGTGCTCTACAAGTACCTGCGCGGCATCGCCGCCGGGAACGTCAAGGTCTGCGCCCTGCTCGCGCCCGCGTACGACCGGGCGGCGTTCGGGCGCGCGGGCGGCTGCCGGTCCGGCGGGCTCGCCGCCGCACGCGCGAAGCTGCGGCCCGCCGACCTGGCCGCGCTGCGCGGCGTGACCGTCCCGGTCTGCGACGACGGGCCGGGCGAGGGCGAGTACACGGTCGATTTCGCCGACCTGAAGTGGAAGGGCGACCCGGCGCGTCCGGGCGGGGTCCTGGCCGCGAACTACACGCTCGGCAAGACCGGGACCCGCTGGCTCATCACCGGCTGACGGCCGCCCGCGGCAGCGCCCGCGGTGGGACGCGGCACCCGCGGTGGGACGCGGCGCCCGTGTCGGACGCTCGCGACGGGCCGCCCACCCCGACGACCCGCCGCGAGCGTGCTCAGATGCCGAGCTCGGCCAGGCCCGGCAGGTGGTCGCGCGCCGCTTCGCGCGCCTGCTCCGCGGAGCGGGCGGCGCGGGCCGCCTCGGCGGCGCGGCGGCACTCGTCCAGCGTGTGCCGGGCCAGGGCGGCCCGGACGAGCGGGAGGGACGGGGCGCTCATCGACAGCGACGTCACGCCGAGCCCGACCAGGACGCAGGCGAGCGCCGGATCGGCGGCCGCCTCGCCGCAGACCCCGCACGGGACGCCCGCCGCGGCCGCGGGGGCGACCAGGTCGAGCACGGCGGGCTGCCACGGGTCCTGCAGGTGCGCGAGGCCGCCGACCTGCCGGTCGGCCGCGCACGCGTACTGGGTCAGGTCGTTGGTGCCGATGCTGAAGAACTCCACCTCCGGCGCCAGGTCGCGGGCGCGCAGCGCGGCGGCCGGCACCTCGATCATGACGCCGGGATGCGCGATGCCGGCCTCCCGGCAGGCCCCGGCGAAGAACGCGGCTTCCGCCGCGTCCGTCACCATCGGGGCCATGACCTGGAGCTTCACGCTGAGCCCGGCGGCGGCGCGGGCGAGGGCGGCGAGCTGGGCGGTCAGCACGTCCGGATGCCGGCGCGCCATCCGCAGCCCGCGCTCGCCGCGCGCCGGGTTCGGCTCCTCGCCGGGAGGCGGGAGGAACGCGAGGGGCTTGTCGGCGCCGGCGTCGAGCGTCCGGACGACCACGCGGCCCTCCGGGAACGCCTCCAGCACCTTGCGGTAGGCGTCCTCCTGCTCCTCGTCGGACGGCGGCACCGACCGGTCGAGGAACAGGAACTCGGTGCGGTACAGGCCGACGCCCTCCGCGCCGTTCGCGAGCGCGGCGTCCAGGTCCTTCGGCCCGCCGACGTTCGCCAGCAGCGGGACGGCGTGCCCGTCCTTGGTCGCGCCCGGCCCGGACGCCTCCGCGAGCGCGGAGTCGCGGGCCGCGGCCGCGGCGAGCGCGGCGGCGACCTCGGCCTCGGACGGGTCGGGCCGGACGGTCCCGGCGGACCCGTCGACGAGGACGCGGGTGCCGTCGGCGAGCTCCGTCGCGCCCGGCAGCGCCACCACGGCCGGGACGCCCATCGTGCGGGCGAGGATCGCGGTGTGGCTGGTCGGGCCGCCCTCCTCGGTGACGAACGCGACGACCTGCGCCGGGTCGAGCACCGCGGTGTCGGCGGGCGCGAGGTCCCGCGCGACCAGCACGAACGGCTCGTCCGACTCCGGCACGCCGGGCATCGGCAGGTCGAGGAGGCGGGCGATCGCCCGGTCCCGGATGTCGTCGAGGTCGCTGACCCGGGCGGCCATGTACTCCCCCGCCCCGGCGAGCATCTCCCGGTACACCCCGAACGCCTCGAACACCGCGCGGGCCGCGGCCGTGCCCTCGCCGATCTTGGCGGTGACGCCGTCGGCGAGGCCCGGGTCGCGGGCCATCAGCGCCTGCGCGTTCAGCACGTCCCGGCCGTCGGTGTTACCGGCGGCCGCCGCGCGCGCGCCGCGCTCCTCCAGGTCGGCGGCGACGGCTTCGAGCGCGGCCAGCGCGCCGTCGCGTTCGGCCGCCGCGTCGCCGCCGTGCCGGGAACCGGCCTCCGGCTCCGGGACGGCGCCGGCGATGCGCCGCACCGGGCCCGCGCCCACCCCCGGGCTGACGCCCGCGCCGCGCAGGACCTCAGGCACCTTCCGGCTCCGGCGTGGACAGCAGCGCCTCCAGGCTGTCCAGCAGCTCGTCGGCGCCGTCGCCGTCGGCGGCCAGCACGACCTCCTCGCCGTGCCGGGCGTCCAGGCCGAGGACCGCGAGGATGCTTTTGGCGTTCACCGGCGAGCCCCCGCGCTTGGCCACGGTCACGTCCATCGGCGCCTTGGCCGCGGTCTGGACGAACAGCGCGGCCGGCCGCGCGTGCAGCCCCACCCTGGACTCGATCTTGACGTTGCGCTCGCTCACAGAATCTCCCTTGCGCCGCCGCGCACCCGCAGCGCGGGGCCCGGCTCGACATTGACTTCCTTCAGGTCCGCGACCACGTGGTCCGCCGCGGCGAGCGCCGCCACCGGCTGGGTGGTGGCGACGCCGACGCAGGTCATCCCGGCCGCCTTCACGGCCGCGACGCCCGCGGGCGCGTCCTCGAACCCGACCGCCTCGCCCGGCGGGACGCCCAGGTCGCGCGCGGCGGCCAGGTACCCCTCCGGGTGCGGCTTGCCGGTCAGGACGTCCCCGGCGGTCACGACGATGTCCATCAGCTCGCGGATGCCCAGTGCGGCCAGCAGCCGCTCGGCGTACGAGCGCTGCCCCGACGTGACGACGGCCAGCGGGACGCCCGCGTCCGCCAGCGACCGCACCAGCTCGACCGCCCCCGGCACCGGGACGTCCGCCGGCACGCCGGGCGCCGTCTCGTACGCCACGGCCTGCTCGAACAGCTCCTCGGCGGTGCGGCCGGGGAACAGGTGCAGCAGCTCCTCCAGCACCTCGATGCCGCGGCGCCCCGCGAACGACCCGATCAGCTCGTCGTCGAACGGCACGCCGTGCGCGTCGAACAGCCGCGCCCACATCACCCGGTTGCGCGGCTCGGTGTCCATCAGGGTGCCGTCGAGGTCGAACACCGCCGCGCGCAGGCCGATCAGCCCCATCCGATCAGCTCCATGTGAACAGCTCGGCCCCCTTGACGACCTCGCCCGCCTCCACGACGTCCGACAGCGCGTCGGCGCCGGCGTCCAGCGCCACCACGGCGCAGATCGGCGAGCGGCCGCCCGCCTCGATGACGGCGGGGTCCCAGGCGACCACCCGCTGGCCGGCCGTGACCTGGTCGCCCTCGGCGACCAGCAGCTCGAACCCCTTGCCCTTCAGCTTGACGGTGTCGATGCCGAGGTGCACGAGCACGCCGTGCTCCTCCTCGTCCACCACCACGTAGGCGTGCGGGTGCAGCTTGACGATCTTCCCGGTGACGGGGGCGATGGCGTGGCCGGGGCCGCGCTCGGGGTCGACGGCGGTGCCCGGGCCGACCATGGCCTGCGCGAACACCGGGTCCGGGACGCCGGCGAGGCCGACCACCCGGCCGGCCACCGGGGACAGTACTCGGGTCATGCGGGGGTTCCTTCTGCTCGGTCGGTACGCGGGTCGGCGCGCCGCTGGGGCGGACTCGCGGCCCCGGGCGCGCGCCCGGGAACGGATCAGTCGAGGATGTCCTCGATGTCGCTGGCGATGGTGTCGGCCTCCGGGCCGACGACGACCTGCACGACGGTGCCGCTGCGCATGACGCCGAACGCGCCCGCCTTCTTCAGCGCCGCCTCGTCGACCTTGCCGCCGTCGGAGACCTCGGTGCGCAGCCGGGTCGCGCAGGGCTCGATCTCCACGATGTTGTCGGCGCCGCCCAGCGCGGCGACGATGGCCTCGGCCTTGTCCATGTCGTTCTCTTCCCTCGGTGCGTCCGGTCAGTCCGTCTGGGTGACCTTGTTGAGGCCGCGCGGGACGTCGGGGTCGACGCCGAGCCGGCGGGCCAGGTTCTCGACCATGAGCTGGCCGGGGACGATGAGGCCCAGCGGCGCCACCCACTCGGGCAGGCCGGGGCCGGGCAGCGCGGCCGAGCAGGCGTCCGCCAGGCCGTCGCCGCCGCCGACGCCGAACGCCTTGGCGCCCGCGCCCTCCACCCGGCGCGCCAGCGCGATGGTGCCCGGCAGCGTCGGGCCGGAGTCGGCCGCGACCAGCAGCGCGGGGGTCTGCGCGTCGACCACGGCGATCGGGCCGTGCAGCAGGTCGGCGTACGACAGGCCCATGGCGTGCAGGTAGCACGCCTCCTTGATCTTCAGCGCGAGCTCCAGCGCGGTGCCGAACGCGATGCCGCGCCCGGACACGACCGTGCCGGGGACCTTCGCCAGCTCCTCGACGATCTCGGGCAGCGCTGGGGACGCCTCCGCCGCCGCGATCAGCCGCGCCACCTCGTCGGGGACGCGGCGCAGGTCGTCCACGGCGACGTCGGCGCCGAGCCCGAGGCCGAGCACCGCCAGCGCGGCGAGCTGGGTCGTGTAGGTCTTGGTGGCGGGGACCGCGATCTCGTCGCCCGCCTCGGTGATCAGCGCGACCTCGGCGGCCTCCGCCAGCGGCGACCCGGCGCCGTTGGTGACGGCGACGGTACGGGCGCCGCAGTCCTTCGCCCAGTCGAGGGTCTCGACGATCTCCTCGGTCTTGCCGGACTGGCTGATCGCGACGGCGAGCACGCCCGACAGGTCCAGGCGCCGCTTGTAGGTCGTCGCGATGGACGGGGCGGCGAGGGTGGCCAGCCGCCCGGCGTGCGACTCCACCAGGTAGCGGCCGTACACAGCGGCGTTGTCGGACGAGCCGCGCGCGATGAACAGCACCTGCCGCGTCTCCCGGGCGAGCGCCCCGATGTCGGGCGTGCGCGGCAGCAGCGCGTCGATCGTCCGGCGCAGCGCGTCGGGCTGCTCACCGATCTCGGCGCGCATCAGACTGGTCATGATCCCCCTCCGAAGAGTTCCTGCCCGTTGATCCAGGTCGTACGCGCCCGGTGGTCCGGCCCGAGCCAGACGAGGTCGGCGGCCGCGCCGGGCGCGATGCGGCCGAGGTCGGGGCGGCCGATCAGGTCGGCCGGAACGCGGGTCGCCGCGTCGACCGCCGCGGCCGGGTCGAGGCCGAGGCCGATGGCGTTGCCGACCGCCTCGTCCAGCCGCAGCCCGGATCCGGCGATGGTGCCGTCGGCGCGCAGCGGCGGGCCCTGCTCGGGCATGGTGATCGGCTCGCCGCCCAGCTCGTAGGTGCCGGGCGGCATCCCGGCGGCGGACGCGGCGTCGGTGACGAGCACGACGCGTCCGGCGGCGGCGCGCAGCACCAGCCGCGCGACCTCCGGGCCGACGTGGTGCAGGTCGAGGATGAGGCCGGGGTGCAGCCGCTCGTCGATGAGCGCCTGGACGGCCACGCCGGGGTCGCGGTGGTGGACGCCGCTCTGCGCGTTGAAGATGTGGGTGACCTTGCGGGCGCCGGCGTCGGCCGCGGCGGCGACCTGCGCGGCGGTCGCGTCGCTGTGCCCGACGCTGACCAGCACGCCGGCCTCGGTGAGGCGGCGGATCGCGGCGAGCGCGCCGTCCCGCTCGGGCGCGAGGGTGACGAGCTTGACGAGCCCGGTCTCCAGCAGCGCCTCGACCGCTTCGGGCGCCGGGTCGGCGAGGTGCGCGGCGTTGTGCGCGCCCTTGCGCTTCGGGGAGAGGAACGGCCCCTCCAGGTGGACGCCGAGCACGCGGGCGCCGGGCGGGAGCGCGGGCAGCAGGTCGCGGGTGCGGCGCAGCGCCTCGGCCTGCGCCGCGACGGGCGCGGTGATGAACGTGGGCAGGAACGCGGTCACGCCGGTCTCGGGGAGCCGGGCGACGACCTCGTGCCAGCCGGTCTCGCCGGCGTCCGCCATGTCGTGCCCGAAGAACCCGTTGACCTGGAGGTCGACCAGGCCCGGGGCGAGCAGCCCGTCGGCCAGGTGCGCGTCGGCGCCGGGCGGCGTGCCCTCGCCGGCCTCCGCGATGACACCGTCCTCGACGCGGACGTATCCCGGGGAGACCGCGCGGGTAGGACCGTCCGCGGGGGTCATGATCACCCGCTCCGCGGTGATCAGCAGTGATGCCATGGGGGTGCACTCTCCGTGATGCGACCGGTCGCCGCCTGCGCGGCGTACTGGTCTAGTCCGGACTAGACCAGTACGCACCATACTCCACGAATCGGATGGAGCTAAAGATGTCGGCCCGAACTCGTCCGGAACGTCCCTGCCAGGGGGGTCGTGACCTGCACGTTCACCTGATCTTGCACCCCCGGGCATGTGGCCCGGCCGTTACGGTTTCGTGCATTGACACGACTTTCCATAATGTGGTCTAGTCCGGCCTAGACCAGTACGAACAAGTCGATTCACGTCATCCGCCAACGCGTCGATACGGCCGCCGAGGCCATCGAGGACACCCCCAGTGACGACCATCGATCCGCACAGCCCCGTCCCGAAGTACTTCCAGCTGCGCGCCATCCTGCTCGACCTCATCGAGAGCGCCGAGCTCCCCGTCGACGCCCCGATCCCCTCGGAGCGCGAGCTGTGCGTGCGGTACGGGCTGTCCCGCATGACCGTCCGCCAGGGCGTCGACCAGCTCGTGTCGGAGGGGCGGCTGTACCGCGTCCCCGGCAAGGGCACCTTCGTCGCCCGGCCCAAGATCGAGATGCCGCTGCGGCTCGTCTCGTTCACCGAGGACATGCTCGCCCGCGGGCTGCGGCCCGGCGCCGTCGACCTGGACCGCCGCACCGTCCCCGCGGACGCCCGGCTGGCCCGGATCTTCGAGGTCGAGCCCGGCACCGAGATCCACGTGATCGAGCGGCTGCGCACCGCCGACGGCGAGCCCATGGCGCTCGAACGCGCGCACATCCTCGCCTCGCTCGCGCCCGACCTGCTGGACCGCCGCCTCGCCGACCGCTCCCTGTACGGCGTCCTCGAAGCGGTGTACGGGCTGGTCTTCGACGCCGGGGACCAGACCATCGACGCCAGCCTGGCGGACGCGGCCGACGCCAAGCACCTGCAGATCCCGAAGGGCAGCGCCGTGCTGCTCCTGCAACGCCGCTCCTACACCGGAGGCGTCTGCGCCGAGCTGGGAGTGTCGACCTACCGGGCCGACCGCTACCAGATCCACACGGCACTCGGAAATCCCCCGCCGCACTCCTGACACACCCCTGAGGAGGAACCTCTCGATGACTTCGACCACCGTGGAC
The DNA here is from genome assembly GCF_040299565.1 of Spirillospora sp. NPDC000708. NCBI lineage: Bacteria > Bacillati > Actinomycetota > Actinomycetes > Streptosporangiales > Thermomonosporaceae > Spirillospora > Spirillospora sp. NPDC000708. The sequence goes on along the minus strand of NZ_JBEPCJ010000024.1, from coordinate 108,907 downwards.
GCCGCGCCGCGGCGGGGGTCGCGCGCCCTCGCGGTGCTGCAGCGGATCGGCCGCAGCCTCATGCTGCCGATCGCCGTGCTGCCCGCCGCGGCCCTGCTGCTGCGCTTCGGCCAGCCGGACATGCTCGGCAAGGACGGCCTCGGCTGGATCCGCGTCGCCGAGGTCGTCGGCGGCGCCGGCCAGGCCCTGTTCGACCACCTGCCGCTGCTGTTCGCGGTCGGCGTCGCGATCGGCTTCGCCAAGAAGTCCGACGGCTCCACCGCGCTCGCCGCCGTCGTCGGCTACCTGGTCTTCGACCAGGTCACCAAGATCATGTTCTCGCACTCGGCCGACCTCAAGGGCCAGGTGCTGATCACCAAGGTGACCGACGGGACCGCCGCGCCGGCCATCGACTTCGGCGCCAAGAACCCGACGGACGTGCTCGGCGGCATCCTCATCGGCGTCGTCGCCGCCCTGCTCTACCAGCGCTTCTACCGGGTGAAGCTGCCCACCTACCTGGCGTTCTTCGGCGGCCGCCGGTTCGTCCCGATCATCACCGCGCTCGCCGCGCTGGTGCTCGGCGTGCTCATCGGCTTCATCTGGCCGGTGTTCGGCGGCTGGCTCACCGACTTCGGCAACTGGATCACCGGCGCGGGCGCCGCGGGCGCCGGCATCTACGGCGTCGTCAACCGGCTGCTCCTGCCGTTCGGCCTGCACCACATCCCGAACTCGCTCATCTGGTTCGTGTTCGGCTCCTACAACGGACCGGACGGCGTCGTGCACGGCGAGATCAACCGGTACCTCGCGGGCGACCCGCACTCGGGCGGCTTCCTCGCCGGATTCTTCCCCGTGCTGATGTTCGGCCTGCCCGGCGCCGCGCTCGCCATGTGGCGCGCCGCTCCCCCGCACCGCCGCTCCGCGGTCGGCGGCATCATGATCTCCGCCGCGCTCACCGCGTTCGTCACCGGCGTCACCGAGCCGATCGAGTTCGCGTTCATGTTCGTCGCGCCCGTGCTGTACGCGGTGCACGTCGTCCTCACCGGCGTCTCGATGGCGATCCTCAACGCCGCCGGCGCCCAGCTCGGCTTCGGCTTCTCGGCGGGCGGCATCGACATGCTGCTGAACGCGTCGAAGGACAACACCAAGGGCCTGCCGCTCATCATCGGCATGGGCGTCCTGTATTTCGTCATCTACTACTTCCTCTTCAAGTTCCTGATCGTGAAGTTCGACTTCGCGACACCGGGACGGGAACCGGAGGACGTGGAGTCCGTCGCCGCCGACCCGGGGTCCAACCCGGAGCTGGCGGGCGGCGAGAAGAAGGCGTCGCGCCGCCGCAAGCCGGAGGCCGAACCCGCCGACTCCTCCAGCACCACCTGACCGACCTCTGCCACCTCGACGGCGGCGGGACGCCCTACAGGGCGCCCGCCGCCGTCCGCATTTCCGGGGTCGGGCTCCGGGGACCGAGACGGCGCCTTTGGCGTTACGGCCGTGGCCGTACGTGGTCAGGGGCGTATTTTTCCGCTGCCTCGCGACTCCTGTTCAGAAACGAATGAGGAGGCACGCATGGGACGACGTCCGGTCAGGAGTTCGGCGGTCCGCATCGTCCGGTACCGCGCCGCGCCGCCGCGGCCGACGGACGGCGCGCTGGCGCGCGATCCCGCGCAGGCGGCGGCGCGGCGGCGGGCAGCAGCGCCCGAACAGAAGGCCGGGGCACCGCCGGGCGGGGCCGTCCTGCCGGGCCGTCGCGAGCCGGGGCCACTGCGAGTGGTGCGGCCCGCGGACGGGATGGACGCGGAGGTCCGGGCCGTCGCCGACACCACGCTGCGGATCGTCGTCGAAGTACTCGCCGGGACGCGCCCGCCGCACCAGCTGTCGCTGGTCGCGGTCCCGGCGGTGTGCCGCGGCCTGGCGCCGCACCGCCGTGCCGTGCCCGGCGGGCGGCGGATCGTCCCGCCGCGGGTGCTGTCCAGCCGGTTGCAGCGCCCGTCGCCCACCGTCGCCGAGGCGTCCGCCGTGGTCGTCGTGGCGGGACGCGTGCACGCGGTCGCGCTGCGCCTCCAGCACCTGCGCGGACGGTGGCGCTGCACGGCCGTCGAGACCACCGCCCCCTGACGGCGCCCCGAACACACGGCGGCCCTGACACAGCTCGGCCCTGCTACGGCGAGGCGCTGCTACGGCGGCCCGTGAAACGGCGAGGCGGCCTCCCGGATGTCCGGGAGGCCGCCTCGTCAGCGCGTCGGCCCTACTTCTTGCTGCGCGGGTCGCCGTGGCAGCGCTTGAACTTCTTGCCGGAGCCGCAGGGGCACGGGTCGTTGCGGTTCACGCCCGCGTACTCGTCCTCGGTCTCCTCGGAGTGGTGCTCCACGCCGCCCTCGCCGTCGACGGTGGGCGCCGAGTAGTCCAGCTTCTTCGGACGCTTCGGCTCGTCGAGGCCCTTGGCGTGGATGACCGGCTCCTCCTCGGCCTCCACCGGGACGGTGTCGGACGGCTCCTCGCCGGCGCCTTCGGACGCCGCGGTCTTGGCGACCGACACCGGCTTCGCGCCCACCTGCGGGGCCTCCGGCTGCTCCTCGACCTCGACCTCGAGGTTGAAGAGGTAGCCGACCGACTCCTCCTTGATGCCGTCGAGCATCGCGTTGAACATGTCGTAGCCCTCGCGCTGGTACTCCACCAGCGGGTCGCGCTGCGCCATGGCCCGCAGGCCGATGCCCTCCTGCAGGTAGTCCATCTCGTACAGGTGCTCGCGCCACTTGCGGTCCAGCACCGACAGCACGACCCGGCGCTCCAGCTCCCGCATGACCTCGGGGCCGAGCTCCTCCTCGCGCTTGTCGTAGGCCGCCTGCGCGTCGTCGCGGATCTTCTCGGCGAGCGTCTCCGCGTCCAGGCCCGAGATGTCACCGTCCGCCTCGTCCTCGACCAGCTGGTCGACGGTGAGGCTGATCGGGTACAGCTGCTTGAACGCCTTCCAGAGCTTCTCGAGGTCCCAGTCCTCGGCGAAGCCCTCGTTGGTGGCGCCCGCGACGTAGCCCGCGACGACCTCGTCGATCATCCGGCGGACCTGGTCGTGCAGGTCCTCGCCCTCCAGCACCTTGCGGCGCTCGGCGTAGATGACCTTGCGCTGCCGGTTCAGCACCTCGTCGTACTTCAGGACGTTCTTGCGCATCTCGAAGTTCTGCTGCTCGACCTGGCTCTGCGCCGACCGGATCGCGTTCGACACGATCTTGGACTCGATCGGCACGTCGTCCGGGATGTTCAGGCGCGTCATGATCGCCTCGACCCGGGCCGAGTTGAACAGCCGCATGAGGTCGTCCTCCAGCGACAGGTAGAACCGGGACTCGCCCGGGTCGCCCTGCCGGCCGGACCGGCCGCGCAGCTGGTTGTCGATGCGCCGCGACTCGTGCCGCTCGGTCGCGAGCACGTACAGGCCGCCGATCTCGACGACCTCCTCGTGCTCGCCCTTCACGGCCTCCTTGGCCTTCTCCAGCGCCTCCGGCCAGGCCGCCTCGTACTCCTCCGGAGTCTCCAGCGGCGACAGCCCGCGCTGGTGCAGCTCCAGGTCCGCGCGGAAGTCGGGGTTGCCGCCGAGCATGATGTCGGTGCCGCGGCCCGCCATGTTCGTCGCGACGGTGACGCCGCCCTTGCGGCCCGCCTCCGCGACGATCGCCGACTCCTGCTCGTGGTGCTTGGCGTTCAGCACCGCGTGCGGGATGCCGCGCCGCTTGAGCATCTTGCTCAGCTTCTCGGACTTCTCCACCGACGTCGTGCCGACCAGGACCGGCTGGCCCTTCTCGTGCCGCTCGGCGATGTCGTCGACCACGGCCTCGAACTTGGCCTGCTCGGTCTTGTAGACGACGTCCGCCACGTCCTGGCGGATCATCGGCTTGTTCGTCGGGATCGGCACCACGCCGATCTTGTAGGTCTTGTTGAACTCCGCCGCCTCGGTCTCGGCGGTACCGGTCATCCCGGACAGCTTGTTGTAGAGGCGGAAGTAGTTCTGCAGGGTGATCGTGGCGAGCGTCTGGTTCTCGTCCTTGATCGCCACGCCCTCTTTGGCCTCGATGGCCTGGTGCATGCCCTCGTTGTAGCGGCGGCCGTGCAGGATGCGGCCGGTGAACTCGTCGACGATCAGGACCTCGCCGTTCATGACGACGTAGTCCTTGTCGCGCTTGTACAGCTCTTTGGCCTTCAGCGCGTTGTTGAGGAAGCTGACCAGCGGCGTGTTCACCGAGTCGTAGAGGTTGTCGATGCCGAGGTAGTCCTCGACCTTCTCCACGCCGGACTCGGTGATGCCGACCGTGCGCTTCTTCTCGTTGACCTCGTAGTCACCGGGACCGTACTCGTCGACCTGCCCGGCGGTGCTGACCAGCTCGGCCCGCTTCAGCCGCGGGACGATCTTGGCGAACTCCGAGTACCACTTGGAGTTCTGCTCGGCCGGACCGGAGATGATCAGCGGCGTCCGGGCCTCGTCGATGAGGATCGAGTCGACCTCGTCCACGATCGCGTAGTTGTGCCCCCGCTGGACGCACTCCTCCAGGCTCCACGCCATGTTGTCGCGCAGGTAGTCGAACCCGAACTCGTTGTTCGTGCCGTAGGTGATGTCGGCGCTGTAGGCCACACGGCGCTCGTCCGGGGTCATCTGCGGGAGGATGACGCCGACCTCGAGGCCGAGGAACTGGTGGACGCGGCCCATCCACTCGGCGTCGCGCTTGGCCAGGTAGTCGTTCACCGTGACCACGTGCACGCCGTCGCCGGACAGGGCGTTCAGGTACGCCGGGAGGACACAGGTCAGGGTCTTGCCCTCACCCGTCTTCATCTCCGCGATGTTGCCCATGTGCAGCGCCGCGCCGCCCATGATCTGGACGTCGTAGTGGCGCTGGCCCAGGACCCGCTTGGCGGCCTCGCGTGCGGTCGCGAACGCCTCGGGGAGCAGGTCGTCGAGGGACTCGCCCTCGGCGATGCGCTCGCGGTACTTGTCGGTCAGCTCACGCAACTCGGCGTCGGACATGTCGACGAAGTCTTCTTCGATCGAGTTGACCTGATCCGCGAGCTTCTTGAGCTTGCGCAGAATTTTTCCTTCGCCCGCACGAAGGATCTTGTCGATGACTGGCGGCACTCTCGAAGGCTCCTTGCAGATCGTGGTTCACCGCTCCCGGCGGCACGCACACCACTCGTACGATGCCCATCGTAGGCGAGACCCAGAATGGTCTAGGTCACTCCGCAGCGCAATCCACGGTCCGCCCCGTTTGACGCACGGGGTCCGGGAGAAGATCTCATGCACCATCGGAGGGGAGACGCAATGTCCGGAGAGTCGCACGGGTCCCACGCCGGCCGGCCGAGTTCCTGGGTCGCCGTCACGATCATCTTCATCGGCTTCGTGGTGGGCGGTGTCGCGCTCTGCAACGGCCCCATGTGGATCACGTTCTGGGTCGGCGTCGGGATCATCGTCCTCGGCATGCTGGCCAGCTGGGTCGTCCACCTGTTCTCCGACGTGGTGCTGGACGCGCCGCGGGTGATCCCCGAGATCGTCGACTACACCCTCTTCGGTTCGCGCAGCTCGAAGCGGCGCGGCGGCGACGCCGGCGAGATCCTCGACCGCCCCACCGCCACCGATCCCCAGCAGACCCCCCACGGCTGACCGACGCCCCAGCGCGCCCGGCTCCCCGCGAGCCGGGCGCGTTCACGTCTCCGGGGGCGAACCACCTCATTTCGGCGGCCCGGAGTTCGCACGGCGAACCGCCCGTTTCCAACCGACCAATTCCGCCCCACGGCCGCTGAAGCCGGACCTCTCCACCCGGATGCTCAAGCCGGACCGCTCAGGCGGGGCCGGCTTTGATGGCGGCGTCGATGAGGGCGCGGTCGACACCGTCCGGGACGATCCGCTCGACGCGGACGTCGTCGCAGCCGACCCACGCCGCCGCCCGCCACAGCGCGGTGGCCAGCGACGCGGCCGACGCCTCGGCGCGCCCTGCGGTCCGGGTCGCCCACGGTTCGAACGACACCTGGCGGGCGACGAGCGTGCCGCCCTCCCGGGCCGGGTCGACCCGTCCGAGCAGGCGCCCGCCCGCTAGCAGCGGCATCGCGAAGTAGCCGTGGACGCGCTTGGCCTTCGGGACGTACGCCTCCAGCCGGTGGTCGAACCCGAACATCCGGGACGTCCGCGCCCTGTCCCACACCAGCGAGTCGAACGGCGACAGCAGCGTGGTGGCGTGCCGTCCCCGCGCCGGGGCGGCGAGGGCCTCCGGATCGGCCCAGGCCGGCTGCCGCCACCCGGCCACCGTCACCGGGACGAGCCCGGCCGCCTCGACGACGCCGGCCACCTGGTCCTGCTTGAGCCGGTAGTAGTCGGCGAGGTCGCCACGGGTCGCCACGCCGAGGGCCCGCCCCGCCCGCGCGACGAGGGCCGTCAGGCACGCCTCGTCGTCCGGGTCCTGCGCGAGAAGCTCCGCGGGGACGGCCCGCTCCGCCAGGTCGTAGACCCGCCGCCAGCCGACCCGCTCGACGCACACGACCTCGCCGACGTCGAGCAGCCACTCGATGCCGATCTTGTGCTCGCTCCAGTCCCACCATTCGGCGCTGGCCTTGGCGCCGCCGAGTTCCTTCGTGGTCAGCGGGCCGTCGGAGCGCAGCCGGTCGCGGATCTCGTCGCACACGCCCTCGGGCACCTTGTGCCAGCGCCAGCCGCGCCGCAGGTAGGCGCGGCGGCGGAACGCGAACAGCGGCCAGTCGCGCATGGGCAGGATCGACGCCGCGTGCGCCCAGTACTCGAAGGCACCGAAGGAGCCGTTCCCCCAGTAGGCGGTCTCGATCGCGCCACGCCCGACGGGCCCCAGGCGCGCGTACGGCACCAGCTCGTGGGACCGGGCCAGCACCGAGATCGTGTCGAGCTGGACGGCCCCCAGCCGTTCCAGCATGCCCGTCACGCCGCCTCTCGGCCGCGCGCCCAGGAATCCCTGGGCGCGCAACTGGAGCCGCCGTGCTTCGTCCGCGCTGAGCTCTGCCTCGACCACGTCCGCGATGCTAGGCCACAACACCGACAAAACCACATTGCCGGTAACCCGACCCCGCTGCCAGCCCGTTCCTGCCAGCAGCCCAAGCCGCCGGTTGCCCACACCCTGTAGGCGGGTGTGGCCGCCGATCAGGCGACGACGCGGCCCCCGCCGGTAGCCACGCCGTGTCGGTGGCGTGGCTTTGCCGGTGGCCGCGCCGTGCCGGTGGCGCGGCCGCCGGTCGGGTGGTGCGGCGCCCCGGGTCAGGTGATCTCTAGGAGCTTCTCGCGGACGGCGTAGACGACCGCTTCCATGCGCGAGTGGAGCTGGAGCTTCTCGAGGATGTTGCGGACGTGGTTCTTCACCGTGTTCTCGGAGATGAACAGCTCCCGCGCGATCTCCCGGTTGCCGAGGCCGCGGGCGACGAGCCGGAGCACCTCCATCTCGCGCTCGGTGAGGCGGGGCGCGGGGACCTGCTGAGTGCGCTCCTCGCTGCGCTTGGCGAGCGAGGCGAACTCGGTGATCAGCTTGGACGCCATCGACGGGCTGATCAGCGACTGCCCGCCGTGCACCGCGCGGACCGCCTGCGGGACCTCGTCGATCGAGATCTCCTTCAGCAGGTAGCCGCTGGCCCCGGCCTTGATCGCTTCGAAGAGGTCCTCCTCCTCGTCGCTGATCGTCAGCATCACGATCTTGGCGCTGGGCGCGGCGTCCTTGATCGCCGTGCACGCCTCGATGCCGCTGCGGCGGGGCATCCGGATGTCCATCAGCACCACGTCGGGCAGCAGGTCGCCGGCCATCTCGACCGCCTCGTGGCCGTCGCCGCCCTCGCCGATGACCTCGATGTCGTCCTCGGCCTGCAGCACCATCTCCAGGCCTCTGCGGAACAGCGCGTGGTCGTCGACGATGAGCACGCGGATCGGGTCGGCCGCATCGCCCGGCCGCGCGGCCCGCCGCTCGGCGGGGGTGGCGGCGGCGCCGCCCTGCCGGGGCACCGTCACGGCTTCGCGAGCCTCGGGATTCTCGCTCACCTGAGTCGCGGCGTGGAGGAGACGCCGCTTCCCCCCTTCACTGTCAGTGATCTGAAACTACCGGAGGGTCGGGGCTCCAGGGTCGCCCCCCGGAGTTCTTCGCCGGGTCCGGGGTGGCCCCGGGACGAACGGGGTCGGGGCCGCGCCGGCGTGACACCGGCGGCGGCAACGCCCCTCAGCCCCTACGTTACGGGGTTTTCCGCCGTTCCCAGCGTCTCGCGGGGCCGACGTCTCCTGACAAAAATCCGGAACGCCGGCCGGCCCGGACGCCCCGCGTGGCCCCACGGGGTGCGCGGGCCGGCCGGCGCCGTTCCGATCCCGGCGCCGCGTGCGCGCCGCCGGGCGCCGTTCCTCACTCCTCGACGAGTCTGATCACTCCGTAGTCCCAGCCCCTCCGGCGGTAGACGACCGAGGGGTGCCCGGTGGCCTTGTCGCGGTAGAGGAAGAAGTCGTGCCCCACGAGCTCCATCTCGAAGAGCGCCTGCTCGATGCCCATCGGCTCGGCCTTGTGGAACTTCTCGCGGACGACGACGGGCCCGTCGCCCTCCATCGGGATCGGGACGATGCTCTCGTCCACCTGGGCCCCGGACCGCGCGGCGCCGGTCTCCTCCTCGGCGACCGCCGTGGCCGTGCGCGTGCCGCTGGACGCGGGCTCGGGCACGGGAGCGGTCATCGGCGCCGGTTCGGGGAGCGGTTCCATCGTGGCGATCTTGGCGCGGCCCTTGCCTCCGTGCGCCTTGCGGCGCCCGCAGTCGCGGCGCAGCCGCGACTCCAGCTTGTCGAGCGCCAGGTCGAGCGCGCCGTAGCGGTCGTCGGCTGCGGCCTCGGCCCGGATCACCGGGCCACGTGAGCGGATCGTGAGCTCCACTCGTTCGCGCTGGTCGGCGAGCCGCGGGTTGCGTTCCTCGGACACCTCCACATCCACGCGGATGACCTTCTGGTCGAGCCGCTCGATCTTGGCCAGTTTGCTGTCGACGTGCCGACGGAACCTGTCGTTGACCTCGGTGTGCCGGCCCCTCACGATGATGTCCACGCGGGACCCCCCTTCTCCCGGTTGCGATTCACGCCCGGTTCGGGACCCCTGTTGGCCCCGTACGGGCACCACAGCACGGTGGGTCGCACCCGCCCGGCCGACCTGGTCTTCGTCCCCACATCCGCCTGCTGAGGGGCTCGCGGCGCTCTCGCCACTACTGCCCTTCTCCCGGTTCGGGGGATGTCGGATCCCTCGACGGGGCAGGACTTACCTCTAAGGCGCACCGTGATCGGTCGACGAGAAGTCGCCTTACGTGGGCCGTTTCGCCTGCGCCTGGCATCGGCTAGCCGGATCGTCTGCCGTGCTCCTGACGAGCACTGCGATCCGACGCAACCACGGACCCGGGCGGGTGCCATGTCAGGAACGCTAACCCCTTACGCCACGAATGTCAGGGGGGTGAGGCGAGGAAAAACTCACTGAACGTCATCGAGAGCCGCCGCTGCGCCTCCCCTGGGCCCGCCCCCGCCTGGCGCCGAAGGCCCCAGAGGCCCCTGGTGCCGGGCGGTTCGGGCGATCGTGACCCGCAGGTCAGGCCACCGTCTCCGCCGGGTGAGTTTGGGAAATCTCTACTCCCGTCATGAAGCGATGTGACCCGAATTACCCCTTCTGTCCGCCGAACGGCGCCCGTCGCCGCCTCAGGACGCCGCTACGTTAGGTAGCTAGCTGCCTTCCTAGCCCGCCGACGTGAAGAAAGTCACCACCGGCCGGGCACGGCCGTCACGATCACCGACCCGGGTGGAACGGAGTCCCGCCGCCCGGGTCACCGCCCGCGGTGCGGGTGGTCGCCACGAGCAGCTTCCCGTGCAGCATGGGATCGCCATACGATTACCGACCCCGCGCGGCGTCTCCGTCGCGATCACCATTCTCGGCGCAGCGGGGTCGCCGCTACGGTGGCCGCTGCCGCGACGTCGGCGCCCGCCTCCCGCAGTGCGCGTGCCGCCTCGGCCAGCGAGGCGCCGGTCGTGACCACGTCATCGACCAGGACGACCCGTCGACCGGCGAGAGGGGCCCGCGCGACCGCCTCCAGCGCGCCGTTCAGGTTGTCCCGGCGCGCCTTCGCCCCGAGCCCGGCCTGGTCGGCGACCCGCCGGCACTGGCGCAGCCCGCCCAGCGCGACCACCGGGACGCCGCCCGCCCGCAACCGCTGCACGGCCACCGCCACGGCCTGCCTCATGGGATCGTGCCCACGCCGCCGTGCCGCTCCCCGGCGCGATGGCACCCACACGATCGGAATCGGCTCCGTTGCCGAGGTCGCCGCCGCCGTCGCCGACGCTGCCGAGGTCGCAGGGGCTGTCGTGGCTTTCGAGGCACTGCGCGGCGGGCCCTGACCGCCCGGCGGGCCTGGCTGGAACGGCGGGTCTGGGCCGCGCAGCGGGCTCGGCTCGCCTGGCGGACCAGACCGGCGCAGCGAGGCTGGGCCGTGCGGTGGGTCGGGTTGGCGCGGTGGGTCGGGTGCCCGGGGGTCTGGTAGGGCCGCGTCCACCGCTCTGGCCAGGGCCTCGCCGAGGGGGGTGGCCAGGGCCGTCCTGCCGTGCTCCTTGTAGGCCGAGAAGATCTTCTGGACGGCGCCCTCGTAGGCGGCGACCGTCCACGGAGGCGGGACGCCCGGGGGCGCCCGACGCGCCGGACGGGCGGGCCCGTACAGCGGCGCGGCACAGGAGCCGCAGAGCAGGCCGGGCTCGCCGCCGCAGCCGGCGCAGGTCTCGGGGAGCAGGAAGTCGATCAGATCGCCGAAGAAGCTCATGACCTCGACGATGGCCGCCGGACCCGGCGGCCGGAAGCCCTTCGCCGAATTGTGGATAACCGCGCGGGCTCAGTGCGCGTAGCTGGGGTCCCGGGCCGCCGTCGGGCAGATCCACTGGCTGTACGAGGTGACGGGCGGGCGCTGGCGGCACACCTGGTCCTTGCCCGACGACCAGGTCCCGATCAGGACCGGGGACCCCGGGGCCGCGGCGATGGTGCGGGGCTCGCCGAGCGCGCCGACGCCCAGGGACGTGATGGCGCTTCCGCTCACGGGCATCAGGTACGGCAGCGTCTGGGAGTCGCGCTTGGCGCGGCCGAGGACGGCGAGGGTGTCGTAGTCGCGCCACGCCAGGTCGACGGCGTCCTGGAGTTCGGACGAGACGGGCAGGAACGACCCCACGTCCAAGGACCCGTCAGGGGCGGTGGCTATCCGGCCCATCTGGACCTCGGGGCGCCCGTCGATCCCGACGATGACGGCGGTACGGACTCCGTCCCGCGCCACGCGGAACGCCAGCACCTGCCGTCCGCCGAGGCCCCAGTGGCCGGCCTTCACCGGCGCCTTGCCGGGACGGCGGACCCACAGCCACGACGCCTTAGGAGTGCTCTCCACCGTCCACAGGGTGCCGTCACGGCTCCACGAGGGCGCGGTGAAGCGCGCGCCCTTGTGGGCGTTCAGCAGGACGTGAAGGGCCGGGCTGCCCGCTACGGGCCCCGCGGTGACGAGCTGGGTGCCGTCCGTGCTGAGCCCCGCCAGCTCCTGGTAGTTCGGTGATACGGCCGGGTGGGACAGCCGTCCGGCGGCGCCGGTGACGACGGGCTGGGCACGGTCGCCCTGGAGGGTGCCGAGGAAGCCGGCGGTGCCGGCGACGTAGGCGGTCTGGCGGACCTGCTCGTCGGGGTCCTGGCCGTCCGGGGAGTTCCCGTCCCAGGAGTGGACGGACTGCGTGGCGTCGGAGCCCTGCGGCGTCACGGTCTCGCCGTCGATCTCCAGCCGCCAGCGCTTGATCTCCGAGAGCTGCCGCAGCGTCCAGCTGAGCTGGGCCGACATGCGCTCCACGTTGCCGCCGCGGGCGTCCTGGCTGAGGTCGACGATCGCGACGTCCTTGTCGATGCGGACGCTGCCGCCGCGCAGCCTGGTCCCCTTGGGGAACGCGCTCTGCACGGCCCCGTTGAGCCAGGACGTGGGGCCCGACAGGAGCGCTTGGACGAGCTGCGTGGGGAGCGTCTCGCGGTCCACCACCGGCAGGAAGATGCCGTTGGGGACGAGGGTGTGCTCGTCAGGGGCGAAGAAGTACAGGTTGACGGTGCGCATGGCGCGCTCGACGTCGTCCTTGGTGAGGAACAGGCCGGCCTTGTCGTTGCCGGGGAGCCCGGTGATGCGCCAGACGCCCTGCTGGGTCTTGGCCAGCTGGAAGTCGGCTTCGACGCTCTTGGGCGCGGCGGTGTACTGGCCGTCGGAGTCGATCGTGCCGAGCTGGTCGCCGGTGACGTGCACGGTGGCCTGGTTCGCGGACGTCTGGTCCACGTGGGGGTCGACCGTGCGGCTCGACAGGACGTCCACGTACGGCCTGAGGCCGGGGTCCCAGGCGTTGGGGGTGCTCAGGTACTCCTTGGCGACCTTGTGGCCGTCGTCGAAGCTCGCGGAGGCGGTGAGGAAGCCGGAGACGAGCTGGGTGGGCCCCCAGTCGGGCTGGGGGCTGACGGGGATGAGGCGGACGTACGGGTCGTCCACGCGTTCGGCCTTCTCGGCGGGCTTGCCGGTGACGACCTGGCCGCCCGTGGGCACGTTGGCGCATCCGGCCGCGCACAGGACGAGCACGGCCGCGACGGCGACGGCGGGCCGCATCCGCCGGGACTGGAGGCGCCGCGCCGGGCGGCGGTCGCCGGTCAATCTCCCGCCTCCAGTTCGGCGAAGAGGGGGCGCGCGTCGCCGGCCCCGGGTGGGACGAGCGGGAGGGGCGATCCGCGCAGTTCGGCTCCGGCGACGCGGGGCAGCGACAGGCGGAACTGGGAGCCGACGCCGGGTTCTCCCCATGCCTGCAGCCATCCGCCGTGCAGCTGCGCGTCCTCGCGCGAGATGGACAGCCCGAGCCCCGTGCCGCCGGTAGTGCGCGCGCGGGCGGGATCCGCGCGCCAGAAGCGGTCGAAGACCATCTGTCCCTCCCCCGGTTTGAGGCCGACGCCGTGGTCCCGCACGGCGACGGCGACGGCGTCGCGGTCGGCGGCCACCGACACCACGATGTCCTCGCCCTCGCCGTGCTCGACGGCGTTGACGACGAGGTTGCGCAGGATGCGCTCGACCCTGCGCCGGTCCACTTCGGCCATGCAGGGCTCGCCGGGGAGCTGCAGGACGACCTTGCTGCCCTTGCGCTCGGCGAGGCCCTGGATGTCGCCGACGACGCGCAGGACCAGATCGCGCATGTCGAGCGATTCCGCGTCGAGCGTGGCGGCGCCGGCGTCGTGGCGGCTGATCTCCAGCAGGTCGGCCAGCAGCGACTCGAACCGTTCGAGCTGGCTCTGCAGGAGCTCCGCGGACCGCCCCACGGCGGGGTCGTCGAAGGTGTCGCGGTTCTCGTAGAGCATGTCGGCCGCGATCCTGATCGTGGTCAGGGGCGTGCGCAGCTCATGGGAGACGTCGGAGACGAACTGGCGCTGCAGCTGCGACAGGTCCTCCAGTTCGCCGATCTTCTCCTGGAGGTTGGCGGCCATGTCGTTGAAGGAGCGGGCCAGGCGCGCCAGATCGTCCTCCCCGCGCACGCGCATGCGCTCTTCGAGCCGTCCTGCGGCGAGCCTCTGCGCCCCCTGCGCGGCCAGGCGCACCGGGATGACGACCTGGCGTGTCACCAGTGAGGCGATGGCGGCCAGGAGCAGCACCAGGACGACGCCCACGCCGACCATGGAGCGGCTGACGTTGGTGAGGGTCTTCTGCTCCTGCTCCAAGGGGAACAGGTAGTACAGCTCGAACTGGCCGGACTTGCCGCCCACGATGAGGCCGCGTTCGGACGGGTGCCCTCCGACATAGGTGAGCTTGCCGTACGTGTAGGCGCGCGCTCCGGCGGGTGCGTGCTTCAGCTCGTCCCGGAGACGCTTGGGGACGCTCTCCTTACGGAGCTCGTTGGTGGCGTACCCGTCGAAGTACTCGGCGGTGGTGTCGCGGATGTACACCTCGTACAGGCCGGACGGGCCGCTACGCGCCTTGAGGCGGTTCACCACGGCGTTGAGGCGGCTGCCGTCCTCGGCGGCCGGCGACGTGCTGTTGCCCAGGTCCCGCTGGACCTGCGCCAGGCCCTCGTCCAGCTGGAGACGGGCCGCCTTGACCTTGCCGTCCATGAGCGCGGTCGACACCTGCTGCATGAGGAACACGCCCAGGATGGCCACCACGATCGCCGAAATGAACAGCGTCGAGGTGACCACCCGTACCTGGATGGAGCGGCGCCACCGCATGTACGCGCGGCTGGCCGTTCCGCGCAGGACGCGCCGCAGCGCCAGCAGGCCGCGCCGCGCGAACCGCTTCGCCCTCGACATGTCGGCCTTCACGAGGGGTCCTGGGGGCGGGGCGGTGTGGCGGTCATCGGCGTGCCGTTCCGGCTGTCACGAGGGGCGCGGGACCGGGGGGTCAGGCGGGCCCGGCCTTGTATCCGACGCCGCGCACGGTGACGACGATCTCGGGCCGCTCCGGGTCCTTCTCGATCTTGGCGCGGAGCCGCTGGACGTGGACGTTGACCAGGCGGGTGTCGGCGGCGTGCCGGTACCCCCAGACCTGCTCCAGCAGGACCTCGCGGGTGAACACCTGGCGGGGCTTGCGGGCCAGTGCGACGAGCAGGTCGAACTCCAGCGGGGTCAGCGGGATGTGGCGGTCGGCGCGCTTCACCGAGTGCCCCGCCACGTCGATGGTGATGTCCCCTATCTGCAGGGTCTCGGGAGCGGGCTCGTCGGTGCGGCGCAGGCGCGCGCGCACACGGGCGACCAGTTCCTTGGGCTTGAACGGCTTGACGATGTAGTCGTCGGCGCCCGATTCGAGGCCGAGGACGACGTCGACGGTGTCGCTCTTGGCGGTCAGCATGACGATCGGCACACCGGACTCGGCGCGGATCTGCCGGCAGACGTCGATGCCGTCGGCGCCCGGCAGCATCAGGTCCAGCAGCACCAGGTCGGGCCGGGTCTCCCGGAACGCCTCGAGCGCCTTGTCGCCGTCGTGGACGAACGACGGCTCGAAGCCCTCGCCCCTCAGCACGATGCCGAGCATCTCGGCGAGCGCGAGATCGTCGTCGACGACCAGTACACGTCCTCTCATGGCCCTCATCGTCACAAAGTCGGGGTTCGGTGGAGTGGGGTGAGACGCTCCGGCCCCACCTCGCCAGGGAGAGATATGCCTTGGCGTGCCAGGTTACCTGCGTTTGCCTCGTACATGACTCCTCCATGCGTCCGGTGGCCGGCCCCTGACGCGCGCCAGGGCGTGACATGGCAGTAGGCCCGCCTTATGCGGGCCTTATGCGTCACCCCATACAAGGGCGGGATTGTAAACGGGACTCCCGAAACACATGCCAGGTTGTCCGGGATCGGAAGCTTTCGTCCCTGTGCGCGCCCGTCAGGGCGCAGATCGGCATCGACCGGGCTCGTGTCGGCATATGCGGCGGCTCGCCCGTGACAGGATGACCTGACCGGCGGCCGCGGCCACCATGGGCCGTCCACGCCGGGACACCCCCCGCCGAAGACCGCAGGGAGCCGACATGCCGGGACCGGACGGCTGGGACGACGACGCGGACGCCGACGTCCCGTTCCGCCCCATGTCCATCTCGGAGATGCTGGACGGGTCGATCGCCGGGATCCGGCGCCGGCCCCGCACGGCCCTCGGCGTCGCCCTGGCGTTCAGCGCGGTGACCCAGGTGGCGAGTTCCGTCGCCGCCTACTTCTTCATCGGCAACGAGGCGCGCGACGAGGTCACGCCCGGGGTTCTGCTGCGGTCGTTCGGGGCGCAGATGACCCTCGCCGTCATGGGGCTGGTGCTGTCGGCCTACGGGATCCTGGTCCTGTCGGGGCTGCTCGCGCCGATCCTGGGCCGCGAACTGGTGGGCCTGCCCATCGCGCCCAGGCAGGCGTGGCGCGACGCACGGCCGCGGCTGGGCCGGCTCGCCGCAACGGCGGCCGTGGTGCTGCTGGTGCCGCTCGCCGCGATGGTGGCGCCGATCATTCCGTTCATCCTGCTGGTGGCGTCCGATGCGCATCCTGCGCTGGGCGTGCTGGCGGCGGTCATCGGCTTCCCCGTCGGCATAGCGCTGATGGTGTGGTCGTACATCCTGCTGGTGCTGGCCGTACCGGCGGTGGTGCTGGAGCGTACGACCGTCGTCGGCGCGCTCAGGCGGGCCCGGGTGCTGTCCAAGGGCCGGTGGTTCCGCACGTGCGGGACGCTCCTGCTGGCGATCCTCATCACGGTGTTCATGGGGTTCTTCGCTCTGCGGATCCCGTTCCTGGTCATCCAGCTCATCTTCTTCGGGGTCGGCTCGGACGGCGGCTCGACGGTCGGCGCGCTGGCGGTCGACACGGCGGGCCGGATCATCAGCTGGGCGGTGGTGCTGCCGTTCGACGCCGGCGTCATCGCGTTGCTCTACATGGACCGCCGTATGCGCCGTGAGGGTCTCGACCTCGACCTGCGTACGCGGGGACGGTCCGCCGCCGCGGTGGCTGCGGCCGGATCCGGCCGTGACGGCAGTGGCGCTAGTGGCGGTAGTGACGGCGACGGAGATGGCGAGGGGGACGGCCGGGCGGACGGCGACGACGGGGAGGGGTTCATCGACCTGTGGCGGCCCCGCCCTGTAGGGGCCTGGCAGGGAACCGGAACGGAAGCGGGGGCGCGCCGGTGATGCTCGACCCGATCGGCCGCGACGAGGCCCGCGACATGGCGCGCCGTGAGCTGGACAAGCAGATCTACCAGCGGGACAAGCCGTCCTGGCTGGAGCGTGTGTGGGAACGCTTCTCCGACTGGCTCCAGAAGCTGTTCAGCCACGCCTCCCATCCGAACGCGCACGGCAGCGGCGGCGGATGGGTCTCCATAGTCGTCATCGTGGTGATCGCACTGGTGGCGGTCGGCCTGGTCGTGTGGCTCATGTGGGACCGCCGGAACCCGCGCTCCCGGAAGGACCCGCTCCTGGAGGACACGCCGTCGACCGCTCTCGACCACCGGGAGGCCGCGGAGCGGCTCGCGGCCGAGGGGCAGTGGGCCGAGGCCATCCGGGAGAGGCTCCGCGCCATCGCCCGCGACCTGGAGGAGCGCGCGGTGCTCGCCCCGCGGCCCGGCCGGACGGCGGACGAGCTGGCGGCGGAGGCGGGCGAGGCCGTGCCCGAGCTGGCGGACGCGCTGCGCGCCGGCGTACGGGTGTTCGACGACGTCTGGTACGGCGACCGTCCCGGCACGGCCGAGCGGTACGCGCAGGTCAAGGAGCTCGACGAGCGGCTGCGCGCGGCGCGTCCGAAGCCGCTGGAGTCCGACGGCCTCACGCCCGCGGGCGTCGGCGCCGACGATCCGGACGGAGGCCAGCGATGGTGATCCAGTCGCCGGCGCGCGCGCAGGAGGCGGGCAGCGGCGGGGGCGGCGGCGAGGCGTCCGCCCGGCAGGTCGCCGGGCGCCGCTGGCGGTCGGCGCGCGGTGTGGTGGCGGCGCTGCTCGCGATGGCGGTGATCGCGGTCATCCTCGCCGCGCTGCGCCCGTCCGGCTCTCCCGAACGGCTCGACCCCACCTCCCCCAAGAGGGACGGCTCGCGCGCGCTCGCGGAGATCCTCAAGCAGCACGGCACGCCCGTCGTGGTGGCGAGGCACGCCGCTCAGGCCGTCGACCAGTCCGGCCCCGGAACCGTCATGGTGGTCACGCGGAGCGAGCGGCTCACCGAGAACGACATCGACCGGATGCGGGGCGCGCAAGGGGCGCTGCTGCTGGTCGAGCCCACGGCGCCGGTGCTGGAGGCCCTCGCGCCCGGCGTCGAGATCGAGAACACCAGCTTCGCCGGCACGGGCGAGCCCGGATGCCCGCTGCCCGCCGCCACGCTGGCGGGCGCGGTGACGTTCGGCCAGTCGCAGACCTACGCCGTGTCCGGCAACGCCGTCACCTGCTACGAGGTGGACCACGAGGCACGCCTCGTCCAGGTGCAGGACGGTCCGAGGACCGTCACCGTGCTGGGCTCCAGCACGCCGCTCACCAACCAGCACCTCGCGGAGGAGGGCGACGCGGCGCTGCTGATGAACCTCGCGGGGGCGGGCCAGTCCGTGGTGTGGCTGGCCCCCGACCTCCCCACCGAGGGCGCCGGCGCGGGGCAGGAGTCGCTCACCGACCTGCTGCCGTTCGGCGTCAAGCTGTTCTTCCTGGAGCTGATCGTCGCCGTCGTCCTGGTGGCGCTGTGGCGGGGGCGGCGGCTCGGCCCGGTGGTGGCCGAGGCGCTGCCCGTGGTCGTCCGCTCCGCGGAGACGGTCGAGGGGCGCGCGCGCCTGTACCGGGCGAGCCGCGCCCGGGACCGGGCCGCGGACGCACTGCGCTCCGGCGCCCGCGAGCGCATCGTCCCGCTCCTCGGCCTGCCGCGCACCAGCGCGCAGGACCCCGCGGCCGCGCAGGAGATCGTCGCGGCCGTGGCCCGCCGGACCGACCGCGGCGAGGAGTACGTCGGCGCGGCCCTGTACGGTCCCGAACCCGTGGACGACGCCGGGCTGATCGCCCTCACCTCCGTCCTCGACGACCTGGAAAGGCAGGTACGCCAGTCGTGAACCACCCTGTTGACCTCGGGAAGGACGACGCGCCCGGCCCGGTGCCGGGCGACGCCCCGCCGGGCGCCGGGGGCATGTCCGAGGAGACCCTGCGGCAGGCCGAGACCGCCCGCGCGGCGCTCGCGGCCCTGCGCGGCGAGGTGGCCAAGACGGTCGTCGGCCAGGACTCGGTGGTGACGGGGCTCGTCATCGCGCTGCTGTGCCGCGGCCACGTGCTGCTGGAGGGCGTCCCCGGAACCGCCAAGACGCTGCTCATCAAGACGCTGTCGCGGGCCCTCGACCTCGACTTCAAGCGCGTCCAGTTCACCCCCGACCTGATGCCGGGCGACGTGACCGGGTCCCTGGTGTACGACAACCGGACCGCGGAGTTCGAGTTCCGCGAGGGCCCGGTCTTCACCAACCTGCTGCTCGCCGACGAGATCAACCGCACCCCGCCGAAGACGCAGGCGTCGCTGCTGGAGGCCATGGAGGAGCGGCAGGTCTCGGTGGAGGGGACGGCCCGCGCCCTGCCGGACCCGTTCGTGGTGTGCGCGACGCAGAACCCGATCGAGTACGAGGGCACGTACCCGCTGCCCGAGGCGCAGCTCGACCGGTTCCTGGTGAAGCTGACCGTGCCCGTCCCCACCCGGGACGAGGAGATCAGGATGCTGCAGCGGCACGCCGCGGGGTTCGACCCCCGCGACCTGTCGGAGGTGAAGGCCGTGGCGGGCGCCGCGGAGCTGGCGGCCGGGCGCGCCGCGGTCCGGGCGGTGCACCTGGACCCGAAGGTCGCCGCGTACGTCGTGGACCTGTGCCGCGCCACGCGCCAGTCCCCGTCGCTCCAGCTGGGCGTCTCCCCGCGCGGCGCCACCGCGCTGCTGGCCACCTCGCGCGCGTGGGCGTGGCTGTCCGGCCGCGACTACGTGACGCCGGACGACGTGAAAGCGCTGGCCCGCCCGACGCTCCGGCACCGCGTGCAGCTGCGCCCCGAGGCGGAGCTCGAGGGCGCGACGGCCGACGGGGTGCTGGAGGGCATCCTCGCCCACGTCCCCGCCCCGCGCTGATGGCGCTCACCGGACGCCTGGGGCTGCTGGCGCTGCTCGGCGCGGTCGCGCCGGTCCTGCTGCCGAGCTGGTGGACGCTCCTCGCGGTGTGGGGCGTCCTGCTGCTCGGCGTCGTGGTGGACCTCGCCCTGGCCGGCAACGTGCGGGCACTGCGCTTCCACAGGTCGGGCGACACAAACGTCCGCCTCGGCGAGACGGCCCGGGTGGCGCTGATCGTGGAGAACCTCGGTCGGCGCCGGCTCAAGGCGCGGCTGCGGGACGTGTGGCCGCCCAGCGCGGCCGCCGCGCCCCGGGCGGTGCGCGTGGACGTCCCGGCCGGGGAGCGCCGCCGCGTCGACATGGCGCTGACGCCGACGAGGCGCGGCGACCGCCGCGCCGTGACCGTCGTGGTCCGGTCGGTGGGGCCGCTGGGGCTGGCCGCGCGGCAGCTGTCGCGGCCCGCGCCCTGGACGGTGCGCGCGCTGCCCGCGTTCCCGTCGCGCCGCCACCTGCCCGCGAAGCTGGCGCGCCTGCGGGAGCTGACGGGCGCGCACGTCGCGCTCATCCGCGGCCAGGGGACCGAGTTCGACTCGCTGCGCGAGTACGTCGACGGCGACGATGTCCGCTCGATCGACTGGCGGGCCACCGCGCGGCGCGCGGACGTGGTGGTCCGGACGTGGCGTCCCGAGCGCGACCGCCGGATCTACCTGGTGCTGGACACCGGCCGCACGTCCGCGGGGCGGGTCGGGGACATTCCGCGCCTGGACTGCTCCATGGACGCGGCGCTCCTCCTGGGCGCCCTGGCGTCCCGCGCCGGGGACCGCGTCGACATGCTCGCCTACGACCGGCGCGTCCGTGCGCGCGTCGAGGGCGCGTCGCGTACCGACCTGCTGCCCGCGATGGTGCACGCGATGGCCCCGCTGGAGCCGGAGCTGCTGGAGTTCGACGCGGCCGGGATGGTGTCGACGCTGATGTCGCGGGTCCGGCAGCGGTGCCTGGTCGTCCTGCTGACCGAGCTGAACACCGCGGCGATCGAGGAGGGGCTGCTGCCGCTGCTGCCCCGGCTGACGGCCCGCCACCTGGTCATGATCGCCGCCGTGGCGGACCCGCGGGTCGGCGAGATGGCCGCCGGGCGCGGCGATCTCGCGGCGGTGTACGACGCGGCGGCCGCGGAGCGGGCGCGGGCCGAGCGGCGCCGGCTCACCGCCGAGCTCCGGGCGCACGGCGTCGAGGTCGTGGACGCGCCGCCCCAGGACATCGCTCCCGCCCTCGCGGACGCCTACCTCGCCCTCAAGGCCGCCGGACGGCTCTGAACGGCTCAGCGGCCCGCTCAGCGACGCCTGGACGGACGCGGGAGGCCGCGCGTCACCCGGAGTGACGAGCGGCGGCGCCGATCGATGGCGGTTCGCCGGGTTTGAGGCGGGACCTGCGCCGCGCTTCGGTCAGCCCGCGACCGGGACGAGATCGGGACGCAGCTCCGCGTCTCCGGTCTCGCCCTGCCGGGTGGCGCGGCGGCCCAGCACGATCACGTAACCGAGGAACGCGGCCTCGGCGACGACGCCGATCGCGATGCGCAGCCACGTGACGTGCACCCAGCCGGTGACGAAGCCCTCGATCAGCCCGGACACCAGCAGCACGCCGACGAGGCCGATCGCGATGCTGATCGCGGCGCGCCCCTCCTCGGCGAGCGCCTGGCCGCGGCGGCGGCGCCCCGGGTCCACGACCGTCCAGCCGAGCTTCAGGCCCCCCGCGCACGCGAGGTAGACCGCGGTCAGCTCCAGCAGGCCGTGCGGCAGGATCAGCCCGAAGAACACGTCGCCCTTGCCGTAGGCGAACATCAGCCCGCCCGTGACGCCGAGGTTGATCTGGTTCATCAGCAGCACGTACACGGTCGGGATGCCCAGCAGGATGCCGAAGATGAGCGCGATCGCCGACACCCACGCGTTGTTCGTCCACACCTTGAAGGCGAACGACGCGGCGGAGTGCTCGGTGTAGTAGTTCGCGAAGTCGTGCTCGACCAGGTCGCGGATCTCGTTGGGGGTGCCGATGCTCGACTGCACGTGCGGGCTGTGCACGATCCAGATCGCCAGGGCCAGCGCCAGCAGGTTGCCGAGGACCGCGTTGCCCAGCCACCACCACCGCATCCGGTAGGCGGCGGCGGGGAACGACACCGTCGCGAACCGCGTGACGTCCCGCCACATCGGCGCGTGGGCGCCCGCGACCGCGGCCCGGCCGCGCGCCACGAGCGACGACAGCCGCCCCACGAGCTCCGGGTCCGGCGAGCTCGACCGGACGACGGACAGGTGCGTGGCCGTGCGCTGGTACAGCTCGACGAGCTCGTCGGCCTCCACGCCGGTCAGCCTGCGGCCGCGGTTGATGAGATGCTCAAGCCGTAGCCAGTCGGCGTTGTGCGCGGCCACATAGGCGTCGACGTCCACCCGGGGAGACTAACGCCTCGCCCCGCGAAGGCGGCAAAATGGACCGGCCCCGGCATTGGAGGATCAGGACATGGCCGAACTCGTCACCGGCGAGGCCGTCGCGCTCGACATCCGGGTCGCGCGGCTGGCCAGCCGGGGCTGTGCCCTGCTGCTGGACCTGCTGTTCCAGCTCATCCTGCTGAACCTCGCCGTCTACGTGACGGGCCTGACGGCCCTGGTCGCGGACGACGCGTGGACCGTCGGGCTGTCCCTGGTCGCGGTCGTCGCCGTGCTGGTCGGCTACCCGTGCGCGTTCGAGACGCTGTCGCGGGGCCGGACGCTCGGGAAGATGGCCCTTCGGATCCGGGTCGTGGCCGACGACGGCGGACCGATCAGGTTCCGGCAGGCGCTCGTGCGCGCGCTCGCCGGCTTCATCGAGTTCTGGACGCTCTACGGCGCGCCCGCCCTGATCACCTCGTTCTGCAACCGGCGCGGGAAGCGCCTGGGCGACCTGTTCGCCGGGACGATCGTCATCCAGGAGCGGATCCCGTCCGGCCGCCTCGGCCCCGTCGCCGTCATGCCCCCTCAGCTCGCCTGGTGGGCACGGTCGCTGGAGATCTCCATGCTCTCGGACGAGCTGGCGATGACGGCCCGCCAGTACCTGTCGCGGTTCTGGGAACTGCTGCCGGAAGTACGGGACTCCCTGGGGCAGCGCATAGCGGCACAGGTTGTTGACGTGATCAGCCCTCCGCCGCCGCCGGGCGTGCGCCCGGAGATCCTGCTGTCGGCCGTCCTCGCGGAGCGCCGCCAGCGGGAGGAATGGCGGCTGGCCCAGCGGCGCGCCCGCCGCTTGCGGCGCACCGGGCAGGCGGGCTGGGCGCAGGCTCCCGCTCCCGGCACGGCCCCTGTTCCCGGCCCTGTTCCCGTCCCGGCGATGGCCATGGCCGGAACAGGCCAGCCTCCCCCGCCCGGCTGGCAGGGGCCGCCGGCGGGCCCGCAGCCGCAGCCCGGCCCTCATCCGGCCGGCCCCTACCCGACGGGCCCCTATCCGACCGGCTCCTACCCAGCCGGCCCCTACCCAGCCGGCCCCTACCCAGCCGGCCCCTACCCAGCCGGCCCCTACCCAGCCGGCCCCTACCCAGCCGGCCCCTACCCGGCAGGCCCTTACCCGACGGGCGCGTACCCGACGGGGGGTCACCCGGCCGGTGGCCGTCCGGCCGGGCCCTACCCGGGCGGCCCGTACCCGCCCGCCCCCTATCCGGTGCAGGGCGTGCCGCCTGCGCCGTACCCCAACGGCGGCGTGCACCCGGGCCGTTAGCCGGACGGGCGTCGAAGGCCCACCGACCAGCGGCCGAAGCACCGCCTTGTCATCAACCGCCGTAAGCCGGCGTTGTTGTTGTGCACTTCTACGACTTCCCCAGGACCTCCCCAGCCTCCTAATATCCGAACAAATTTCACGTTCAGGAGGCGGGATGCGCGTCCGCAGTGCCCTCGGCCGGATCACCCTGACCACCGCGCTGGCCCTCGCCGGGACCGCGGGGACCGCGGCGGCCGGAGCCCCCGCGCACGCGGACGCCGCGCCGCCGCCCACCATCACCGACGACCAGGGCCGCACGCTGATCCTGCACGGCCTCAACACCGCCAGCAGCGCCAAGGGCGACAGCGGCCTTCCCTGGATCGACCGGGACGACGTGGTCCGCGAGGCCCGCGAGATGGGCACCGACTCCGTCCGGTACCTGATCCTCTGGAGGAACATCGAGCCGAAGCCGGGCCAGTACGACGACGCCTATCTCGACGAGGTCGCCAAGCGGGTGGCCTGGTACCGCGAACAGGGGATGCACGTCATCCTGGACATGCACCAGGACATCTACGGCCCGGACGCGTGCAAGGGCGCCGGTGACGGCGCTCCCGCCTGGGCCACGATCACCGACGGGCTGCCCTGCACGCCCCAGGACCCGTGGGTGCTCACCTACCTCCAGCCCGCGATCCTGCGCGCGTACGACAACTTCTGGAACAACACCGGGAAGCACCCGGAGCTGATGCAGCGGTACACGGCGATGTGGCAGCACGTGGCGAAGCGCTTCGCCAAGGACCCCGCCGTCCTGGGCTACGACCTGATGAACGAGCCGTTCGGCGGGACCCGCCAGTTCGGCTTCTTCGAAGGCCCCATCCTGACCCCCTTCTACCAGCGCGTCGTCGACGCCATCCGGAAGGTCGACCGGGACAACTGGGTGTTCGTGGAGCCGGAGGCCCTCGGCTCCAACGAAGGCGCGGAATCCTCCATCGCACCCGTCGAGGACCCGCGTCCAGGGACGCCGCGCATCGTCCTGGCGCCGCACTTCTACCCGGGCGGGGTGGACCTGGGCGGCGCCTACAGCGGCGCTACGAAACTCCTCATCCAGGCGCAGTTCGCGCTGTGGAAGCGCAACATGCCCGCTGCGGCGCGCCGCATGAACGCCCCGATGTGGCTCGGTGAGGTCGGCGGCATGGGTCAGGACGCGCCCGGTGCGGCGGACTTCACCGGCGACTGGCTCTCCATGGCGGACGACCTGGGCATCGGCTGGTCCTACTGGTCCAACGACCCGGGTTCCACGGGCGTGACCGACGGGAAGGGCAATCCGACGCTCTTCACCAAGCTGTTGGCCCGCCCCTATGCCAGGGCCATAGCGGGCACCCCGGTGAAGATGTCGTACTCCTCGCCGACGCTCACGGTCTCCTGGCGGAACAAGGCCGGTGTGTCCGGCCCCACGGAGATCTGGTTCCCGTCCACCCCGAAGGTCACGTCGACCGATCCGGCCGGGAAGTGGCGGACGGCCTGGGACGCGAGCCGCCACGTCCTGTCGGTGTGGGCCGACCCCAATACCGCGTCCCACACCGTCACCGTCACGCAGTAGCCCTCGACCGGCCCTTCTGGACCCGCATAAGCCCCCACCACGCCGGTCAGCGGCCTGCGTGGTGCGGGGCGCGGTCGGACTCCGCGTCCCCCTCGGACGTCCCGTGCCGTTCGAGCCGGAGGAGCGCGGCCAGCGCCGCCAGCGCGAGCACCGCGACGACCGCGGTGAACGCCACGGCGGCGTCGCGGAGGCCGAACGCCTGGGCGGCGACCCCGACGAGGATCACCGGCAGGGAGATCCCGGCGTAGGCGGTGAGGAAGAAGCTCGACACCGTCTGGGCGCGCTGGGCGGCCGGGGTGCCCGCGGTGATGGCGGCAAGCCCGGCGCGGAAGCCCAGGCTCTGTCCTAGGCCGACCACGACGGTCCCGACGACGAGCAGCGGGAGGGACTCGGCCAGGAGCGCACCGGCTATGGCGGCGAGCCCCGTCACGAGCACTCCGCACCCCGTGGGCAGCGCGATCCGCTCCGGCACCTTGGCGAACAGCACCTGCCCGGCCGTGGACGCGCCGAACATGGCGAACACCACGACGCCCGTGAGGGCCCGGTCGGGGCGGTGCAGCACGGTGGCGAGGATCCCCGGGACGACGGCCGTGACGAGGCCGAAGACCGCGAACGCGGAGAACGCGGCGACGGCGGCGGGCACGAACACCGGCCGCACCTCGGGCGGCACCGCGGGCCGCTGCGCCCGGGGCCACGTGACCCGGGGCTCGCGGATGGTCTCGGGCGCCACCAGCACGGCCACCAGCGCCAACGCGAGCACGGCGAGGTCCACGGCGAACGGCAGTTCCAGCGGATGCGGCGCGTACTCGGCGAGGAGCCCGGCGACCAGCGGGCCGCTGCCGAGCCCGAACATGTTGACGGCCGCCGCGAGCAGCGCCGCCGCGCCGCGGCGTTCCGGCCGGACGAGTTCGACCAGCGTGACCGTCCCGGTCGCGGTCACGACACCCGCCGAGAGACCCGAAAGGACCCGCGCCGCCAGCAGGACCGGGACGTCGCCGGCCACCAGGTACACCACGGCGGCGGCCATCGAGACCGCCACGCCCGCCAGCATCATGCGGCGGCGGCCGAGCGCGTCCGAGGACCGCCCGAACAGCAGCGCGAAGATCACGCCGGCCGCGTAGACGGCGAAGACGACGGTCGTGACGAGGCTGCCGAAGCCGAGCTGCCGCTGGTAGATGGGGTACAGCGGCGTGGCGAGCGTGGTGCCGAGCATGACGGCCCAGAAGGCGTACGCCATGCACGCCGGGCCGGCCGCCCTCCGCAGGTCACGCAGCGACCCGTCCCCCCGAATCCCCATCAATGCACTCCTTCCATCCCGAACACCCTTCCCAGGGTGGCGGCGCGAATCATCATCGGTCCAACACATAATTTCGATGCTTACCATCGGTAAGGTCGATCCATGGAGCTGCGCCAGCTGGAGCACTTCGTCGCCGTCGCCGAGGAACTGCACTTCACCCGTGCCGCCGCCCGCGTCCACGTCGTGCAGTCCAGCCTGTCCAGCTCGATCGGCGCCCTCGAACGCGAACTCGGCGCCCGGCTGTTCACCCGCACCAACCGCCGCGTCGAGCTGACCGAGGCGGGCCGCGCGCTGCTGCCGTCCGCGCGCCGCGCGCTGGCCGCCGCGGAGAGCGGCCGCGACGCCGTCGCCGGGGTCCGCGGGCTGCTGCGCGGCCGGCTGACCATCGGCGCGATCCAGATGCTCGGCGTCCTCGACCTGCCCGCGCTGCTCGCCCGCTACCGGCGCCGCCACCCCGGCGTCACCCTCCGGCTGCGGCACGCGGGCGCGCCCGCCCTCGCCCGCGAGACCGCCGCCGGACGGCTCGACCTCGCGTTCGTCGACCACGCCACCGGCGACGCGCGGCTCACCGAGCACCCGCTCGGCGGCGACCGGCTCGTCCTCGCCGTCCCCCGGACGGACCCGCTGGCCGCGCGCGGCGCGATCCGCCTCGCCGACCCCGCGCTCGCCGCCCGCGACTTCGTCGAGTACCGCGCGGACTCGGCGCTGCGCGCCCAGATCGACGCCGCCTGCGCCGCCGCCGGGCTGCGCCGCAGGGTCGCCGCGGAGGTCGACACCATCCAGTACCTGGTGGAACTCGTCGGTCACGGGCTGGGCGTGTCGCTGCTGCCGCCCCAGGCCCTGCGGAACGCGGCGGACCGCGTCGCCGCCGTCCCGACCGATCCGCCGCTGCACCGCGACCTCGTCGCCGTCACCCTCGCCGGGCGCCCCCTGCCGCCCGCCGTGGAGGCCCTGCTGGCGCTCCTTCCGGACCAGTAGGGCGAGGGGTCAGGCGAGGAGGTTCGGCGGCGACTCCAGGTCGGTGAGCTCCACGCCCGGAGCCGCCACGGCGACGTCACCGGCCAGATACAGGGACTCCACCTCGCCCGTCGACAGATCGGTGATCTCGTACTCCGTCACGGGCAGCGGCTCGGTCTCGGTCTCGTAGGAGGACGTCGCGCCCCGGCGCCACCGCCACAGCACCGTCAGCGCCGACAGCGACGTCCCGCTCAACCGGACGAGACGGACATCGGTCGCGGCGCCCTCGTCCAGCTCCAGGGAACGCGCCACCGCGACGAGGAACCCCGGCGAACCGGACACGAAGCCCGACGCCCGCTCCCCGTGCTCGGTGCCCGACTCCCCCGCCGCGCGCACCCACGCCAGCTCGGGCCCGGTCAGCCCGCCCCGCAGCCACCACTCGGGGGTGACGAGCTCGACGCGGATCTGCCGCCAGCGCGCGTCCACGACGAGGTCAAGGCGGACGCCGTCGTCCCGGCGGGACGTGTAGCGCCAGCCGCCGGGCCCGGGAGCGCACTGGAAGCGCTCCTCGATCCCCTCGTCGACGTGCAGGTACGTCCCGGACGGCACGGTCAGGACCCGATGCGCCAGGAGTGCAGGTAGTCCTCCTGGTCCGGGGTGAGCAGGTCGATGGAGATGGCCATGGACGCCAGCTTCAGCCGCGCCACCTCCGTGTCGATCTCCTTGGGGACGTCGTGGACGGCGGCGGGCAGCGACGCGTGCGCCGTCGCGAGCCACGCGCACGTGAGGGCCTGGTCGGCGAAGGACATGTCCATCACCGCGGCGGGATGGCCCTCGGCGGCCGCCAGGTTGACCAGGCGCCCCTCGGCCAGCAGGACCAGGCGGCGGCCGTCGGCCAGGACGTACTCGTCCGTCTGCGGGCGCACGCCGTGGTGGACGGCGACCGCCATCTCCTCCAGCGCGCGCACGTCGATCTCGACGTCGAAGTGGCCGGAGTTGGCGAGGATCGCGCCGTCCTTCATCAGCGCGAGGTGCTCGGCGTTCACCACGTCGCGGTTGCCGGTGACGGTGATGAACACGTCGCCGTCCACCGCCGCCTCGGCCATCGGCTGCACGGCGAAGCCCTGCAGCGCCGCGTCCAGCGCCTTCACCGGGTCGATCTCGGTGATGACGACACGGGCGCCCAGGCCCCGCGCGCGCTCGGCGAGGCCCCGCCCGCAGTAGCCGAAGCCCGCGATGACCACCGTCTTGCCCGCCAGAAGCGTGTTGGTGGCGCGGATGATGCCGTCCAGCGTCGACTGCCCGGTCCCGTACCGGTTGTCGAACATGTGCTTCGTATCGGTGTCGTTCACCGCGACCATGGGGAACCGGAGGGCGCCCTCACGGGCCATCTGGTGGAGGCGTATGACGCCCGTCGTCGTCTGCTCGCACCCGGCCTTCACCGTGGGCAGCAGATCGGTGCGGTCGGTGTGCAGCGTGTTGACGAGGTCGCACCCGTCGTCCAGCACAAGGTCAGGACCCGTCTCCAGAGCCTGGTGGATGTGCGCGTAATAGCCCTCACGGTCGATGCCCGCGCGCGCGAAGACCTCCGTGCCGTCCTCCTGCACGAGCGCCGCGGCCGTGTCGTCCTGCGTGGACAGCGGGTTGGACGACGCGAGCGCCACGCTCGCCCCACCCGCCTGCAGGGTCCGGATCAGGCAGGCCGTCTCCGTCGTGATGTGCATGCACGCCGCGATCCGCAGGCCGTCCAAAGGACGCTCCTTGGCGAACCGCTCCCGGATCTGCCGCAGCACCGGCATGCTCCGGTCGGCCCACTCGATCCGCTTGACGCCCTCGTACGCCAGCGACACGTCCGCGATATCGCTCATCCGTCCCCCTCAAGGCACAAACCGCCGCACGGCCTTGGGCCGTGCGGCGGTCCGAACGCTACAGGCGATCAGTAGCGGTAGTGGTCCGGCTTGTACGGGCCCTCGACGTGGACGCCGATGTAGGCGGCCTGCTCCTTGGTGAGCGTGGTCAGCTTGACGCCGAGCGCGTCCAGGTGGAGGCGGGCGACCTTCTCGTCCAGGTGCTTCGGCAGCACGTACACGCCGACCGGGTACTCCTCGGTCTTGGTGAACAGCTCGATCTGCGCGATGACCTGGTTGGTGAACGAGTTGGACATGACGAACGACGGGTGGCCGGTGGCGCAGCCGAGGTTCATCAGCCGGCCCTCGGCCAGCACGATGATCGAGTGGCCGTCCGCGAACCGCCACTCGTGCACCTGCGGCTTGATCTCGATCTTCTCGATGCCGTCGGTCTTGGCGAGCCCGGCCATGTCGATCTCGTTGTCGAAGTGGCCGATGTTGGAGACGATCGCCTGGTGCTTCATCCGGGCCATGTGGTCGGCGCGGATGATGTTGAAGTTGCCGGTGGTGGTCACGAAGATGTCGGCGATCTCGACGACGTCCTCCAGGGTGGTGACCTGGAAGCCGTCCATCGCGGCCTGCAGCGCGCAGATCGGGTCGATCTCGGTGACGATGACGCGGGCGCCCTGGCCCTTCAGCGCCTCGGCGCAGCCCTTGCCGACGTCGCCGTAGCCGCACACCACGGCGACCTTGCCGCCGATCAGCACGTCGGTGGCGCGGTTGAGGCCGTCGATGACCGAGTGCCGGCAGCCGTACTTGTTGTCGAACTTCGACTTGGTGACCGAGTCGTTGACGTTGATCGCCGGGAAGGCGAGGGTGCCGGCCTTCGCCATCTCGTACAGGCGGTGGACGCCGGTGGTGGTCTCCTCGGTGACGCCCTTGATGCCGGCGGCGGTCTCGGTCCAGCGGCCCGGCTTCTCGGCGATGGTGCGGCGGAGGGTGTCGAGGATGATCCCCCACTCCTCCGGGTCGTCCTCGGTCGCCTGCGGGACGGCGCCCGCCTTCTCGTACTCGGCGCCCTTGTGGACGAGCAGGGTCGCGTCGCCGCCGTCGTCCAGGATCATGTTCGGGCCGGAGCCGTCCGGCCACCGCAGCGCCTGGTCGGTGCACCACCAGTACTCTTCGAGCGTCTCGCCCTTCCAGGCGAACACCGGGACGCCCTTCGGGTCCTCGGCCGTGCCGTCCTTGCCGACGACGATCGCGGCGGCGGCGTGGTCCTGGGTGGAGAAGATGTTGCAGGACACCCAGCGGACGTCGGCGCCGAGCTCCACCAGCGTCTCGATCAGCACGGCCGTCTGGATCGTCATGTGCAGCGAGCCCATGATCTTGGCGCCGCGCAGCGGCTTGGCGGCGGAGTACTCCTCGCGCACCGCCATCAGGCCCGGCATCTCGTGCTCGGCGAGCCGGATCTCCCGCCGGCCGAAGTCCGCCAGCGAAAGGTCGGCGACCTTGTAGTCCATGCTTTCGTTGCTCCTTGTCTGCTTTCTCGCAGCAGGGTCCGCTTTGCAGCAGGTCCGCTCGCGCGCGGCAGGTCCACTTGTGCCCGCGGGTCGCGTCGTTCGTCCGCGAGGACCGGCCCCGCGGGCCGGCCGACCCGGCCGAGTCTACGGGCGGGGACGGTCCGGAGGCACGGTCGGGGGCGCATTTCTAACACGAATTTGTCAGAATCGACGCATGCGCATCACGGAGGCCGCCCGGCGGCTCGGCACCTCGCCCCGCATGCTCCGCTACCGGGAGACGCTCGGGCTGCTGCCCGCGACCCGCGATCCCGCACCGGCCGGCACCGGCACCGGCACCGGACGGAACGGCGGTACCGCGCGGGGCGGCGGGCACCGGCGGTTCGGCGACGCGGAGTTGCGCGCCGTCGCGCTCGCGCTGGCGCTGGAGAAGCGCTACGACATCGGGCCCGCCGAGCTGGCGTTCGGGCTCCGCGTGCTCGCCGAGCCGCAGGTCCAGGCGCACGTCCGGGAGCTGGGCGAGCGCATCGGCCGGCTGTCCGCGCCGCCCGCGCGGGCCCTGGACTTCGAGAAGGAGAAGGCGCTGCGGCTGCTGCGCCGCCGGTAGCGGGCCGGCGGGCGCCGTTCCGTCCGCGGCGGCCACTACCATCCCGCTGGACGGACGGGAGGCGGCGCGTGAAGAACTGGCTCTACGGGGTGCTCGGCCTCGTGCTCGGCATCGGACTGTTCGTGGGCGGCCTGTCGTCGATGCCGGGCGGCACGGTCAAGTGCGGCGAGCGCGTGATATCGCCGGGCGACACCTGCACGACGCTCCGGAAGGGGCGCGCCACCCACCGGTCCTATGACGAGCAGAAGTCCAAGGACGGCCGCGAGGCGGTCATCATGATGATCGTCGGGCCGCTGCTGGCGGTCGGCTGCGGCGTGTTCTTCCTCGGCCCGGCCGTCATGCGCCGCCGCAAGAGCACAGCGCACGCGGCAGGCCCAGCCCAGCCGCCGCCACCTCCGGGCGCCCCGGCCTCCGACCTCCCGCCACCGCCCGCCCGGCCGTACAGTCCCCCGGGCCCGTACCCGCCCGCCTGAGGCGAAGGGCCCGGCGGCCGCTGATCAGGTCGCGTTCTCGCCCGGGACGACGACGCCGGACTCGTAGGCGAGCATGACGGCCTGGGCCCGGTCGCGCAGGCCCAGCTTGGTGAAGACCCGGGCCACGTGCGTCTTGACCGTGTGCTCGCTGACCACGAGGCGGGCGGCGATCTCGGCGTTGGACAGCCCGCCCGCGATCAGCACGAGCACCTCGCTCTCCCGGGCCGTCAGCGTGGACAGCTCCGACGGCGCCTGCGGGCGGCTCCGCCGCTGCTTGGTGAACTCCCGGATCAGCCGCCCGGTGACCTGCGGCGCCAGGAGCGAGTCGCCGCGCGCGACGACCCGGACCGCGGAGACCAGCTCGTCGGCGGTCGCGTCCTTGAGCAGGAAGCCGGACGCGCCGACCGCGAGCGCCTCGTAGACGTACTCGTCCACGTCGAAGGTGGTGAGCACGAGGACGCGGACGCCCTCGGAGCCGGGCTGCGCGAGGATCCGGCGGGTGGCCTCGATGCCGTCCATCCCGGGCATCCGGATGTCCATGACGACGACGTCGGGACGGCCCCGCTCGGCGAGCGCGACCGCCTGCCGCCCGTCGCCGGCCTCGCCGACGACGGTGATGTCCTCCTGCGCGTCGAGCAGGGCGGCGAACCCGGCGCGGACGATGGTCTGGTCGTCCGCCACCAGCACCCGGATCACCGGCGGGGCCCCGTTCCGGAGCGGGCGAGAGCGCGGTCAGCGGCGGCCGGGGGGCGCCTCGGAACCGTGTCCACTGGTGGAATTCCCCTCCCTCGTCAGCGGAAGCTCGGCCTCCACCAGGAACCCGCCGTCGGTCGCGGGGCCGGCGGAGAACCGTCCGCCCAGCATGGTCGCACGTTCCCGCATGCCGACGAGACCGTGTCCGCCGCCCGGCCCGCCGCCGGGCGCGCCGGCCGGCGGCCGCGCGCCCTCCAGCCGGGTCGGACCGGCCGGGCCCGCGCCGGCGGGGTCCAGTACCGCGGTACGGGCAGCGGGATCGTCCAGGTTCAGCACCCGCGTCGATCCGGCCGAGCCGTCGTCGCGGACCCGGACCGCGAGCCGGTCGGGAAGGAAGGTGAGGTCGACGTGCACCCCGGCGCCCGGCGCGTGCCGCCGCGCGTTCGTCAGGGCCTCCTGGACGATCCGGTACGCCGACAGCTCCACGGTCGTGGACAGCGCCCGCGGGTCGCCGTGCACGGCGAGGTCGACGGCGCCGCCCGCGCCGCGGTGCTGCTCGATCAGGTCGGGGAGCCGGTCGAGGCGCGGCTGCGGGGAGTTCGCGGCGTCCGGCTCGGGCTTGGCGTCGGCGCGCAGCACGCTGAGCAGCCGGCGCATCTCCACCAGCGCCTCCCGGGCCGTCTTGGCGATCTCGGTGTAGCCGGCGCGGGCCTCGGGCGACAGGTCGTCCATCGTGTACGGGGCCGTCTCCGCCTGCACGGCGATCATGGAGACGGAGTGCGCGACGACGTCGTGCAGCTCGCGGGCGATGCGGGCGCGCTCGCGCATGACGGCCTGCTCGCGCTGGACGGCGGTGAGCCGGGTGAGGGTCTCGTTGGTGCGCTCCTCCGCCTCCGCCTCGGTGCGGCCCGCGGACTCGACGGCGCGGCGCGCGTCGCCGAGGCCGATCGCGGCCAGCACGGCGACGACCGCGGCCGGCCAGGGGACGTCGTCGAGCGTGCCCGTGGCGAGGTAGACGACGGCGACGGTGGCGACGCTCCCGGCCGCGAGGACGCCCGCGGACTGCCGGGGAAGCTGCCGCCCCAGCGCGTACAGCGTGTAGAGCGCCGCGAACGCCGTGGTGATCAGCAGCTGCTGGCCGGTGAGCAGCCCGGCCGCGAACGCGCCGAGGACGACGGCCGCGACGGGCCGCAGGTTCTCGCGGCGCCAGACGAGCGGGACCGTCGAGGCGACCGCGAAGCCCCCGGCGAGGCTCAGCGGGGACCCGGTGCTCGGCGCCAGCTCGGCCAGCGCGGCGATGGTCAGCGCGAGGCCGGTGAGCGGCGCGAAGTACCAGGCGCCGGTGAACTCGCTCCAGGTGTTGATCCAGCGGGGCAGCGGCGCCGTCTCGCCGGCCGGAGGGGGCGGCGCGCCCGGGAAGCCGGGCGGCATGCCGGGGGCGCCGGGGGCGGGCCCGCGGCCCGCGCCGTTCAGCCGGGCGCCGAGCCTGACGGCGAGCGGCCGCAGCAGGTGTCCGATGCCGGTGAGGATCCAGAGCAGCAACTGCCCCACCCCCGCCACGATCCGGCCGGACAGCCGCCACGCCTGGTGCGCGAGGGCTGGGCCGAACCCCGCGGGGTCGGGTCCGGTCCGGGCCTTGTCATCGGTGGTCACTCCTCAATACTGACCGCTGGACGGGCTCATCACCTCACCGTGCGGTGGTATGCCCGCGGCCTGAATCCCCCTACAGGACGACCCCCGATCCCTCCTTGCGGGGGACGTGCGGGCGACCGGCGGAGACGTAATGTCTTAACCGTGACCGCAACGGCGGCACCGCCGACGTAGGGGGTTCGGCGGGGCTGCCGCGGTCACGCCAACCGCCCGGTTTCAGGGGTCCGGGCGGGGAAGCATGGGAAGCACCTCGCCGGACGGCCGCGCCGCCCGCCTCCGCGGAGGCACTCGCCGGTCTCGCCTGGGCTGGGGTTCGGCCGGCAACAGGTTCCGGCCGCCCGGCGAGGGATCCCATGCGGCCGCTCGTGGCGGCCCGGACCGGGCCGCCACCGGCCCTACACGGCCCCGAAGAGGGCCGCCTTCTCACACGTTCTCGCCCGCGGCCTTCTCGACCGGTTCGGCCGGCGTGGAGGCGGGGGCGTGCTTGCGGTCCGCCTCGTCCAGCGCCGGCTCCAGGTAGATCATGCCCGCCTCGGGGATCACCGCGCGGACCTTGGCCTCGGCCGCGTCGATGCCGCGGGCCACCTCGGCGGCGGTGTCGTCGTGGTAGACGGCGATCTTCGCGGCGATCAGCAGCTCCTCCGGGCCGAGGTACTCGGTCCGCATGTGGATGACGTGGTCGACCTGCTCCACCGACTCCAGCGCCTCGATGATCCGCTTCTCCTGGTCGGCGTCGACGCCCTCGCCGATCAGCAGGCTCTTGGTCTCGATCGCCAGCACCGTGGCGACGAGGCCCAGCAGGACGCCGATGCCGACGGTGCCGATGCCGTCCCAGCGCCCGTCGCCGGTCGCGACCGCCATCGACACGCCGAACAGCGCGAGGATCAGGCCGATCAGCGCCGCCGCGTCCTCCAGCAGGACGACCGGCAGCTCCGGCGCCTTCGCGCGGCGGATGAACGCCCACCACGACTTGCCGGCGCGCAGCCGGTCCGACTCCTTGATCGCGGTGCGGAAGGAGAAGCCCTCCATCCCGATCGCGATGATCAGCACCGCGAACGCCCAGATGGGCGACTCGACGTCCTCCGGGTGCAGGATCTTGTGGTAGCCCTCGTACAGCGAGAACGCCGAGCCGACGGTGAACAGCACGACCGCGACGACGAACGCGTAGAAGTAGCGCTCCCGCCCGTACCCGAACGGGTGCTCGGGCGTCCGGTCGCGCTCGGAGCGCTTGCGGCCGAGCAGCAGCAACCCCTGGTTCCCCGAGTCGGCGACCGAGTGGATCGACTCCGCCAGCATCGACGACGACCCCGTGAACGCGAACGCGACCATCTTCGACGCGGCGATTCCGAGGTTGGCGGCCAGGGCCGCGATGATGGCCTTCGTCCCACCCTCAGCACTCATCTAGGCAATCCTCGCTTTGAGCTCTTGAATGGCCGGCACGGGCGTCGGGTCGACGCCCAGCGTGATGGCCAAGTAAACCGTGACATAGTCGGCCAGCGCGATCAGTGTCGCGATTCTCTCGAGCGGATGGTCGCCCTCGGCGAGGATCTCGGTCACCGCGACGCCCCGGTCCCGGGCCAGCTCGACGGACGCCTCGCGCCGCTTGGCGGTCTGCGGGTGCTCCTCGGTGTCGCGCAGCACGACCAGGTGGAGGCCGTGCTCCGCGTCCTCGGTGCGGTCGCGGAAGAAGTCGTCGGGATCGGCCGGCGAGCCGCCGCCCGCGAAGAGGCCGTCGAACGCCATCACCTGGTTGTGGTCCGCCTCCGGCAGGCCGCCGAAGACGCCCGGGTACTTGGCGTTCTCGTTGAGCTGGCAGCACATCCGGTACGCGGCCGTCTCGGCGAGCGAGGACGTCCCCCACACCAGCGGGACGTCGCCGGCGAGGTCCAGCGCGATCCGCTTCGCCGGGTTCACGAACGGCTCGCTGTCCGGGCGGCACCGGTGCGCGACGTCCTCCAGCCGGGCCGCCGTGGACTCCAGCACCGCGTCGGGGACGTCCGTCAGGCCGAGCGTGCGGGCCGCGACGAGCAACGGGACCGTGAGGCCCCACAGCGTCGACCGCGGCTGCCCCACCGACCGCACCGGGACGAACACGCCGCGGCTGCGGGCGGCGAGATCGGCCAGCGGCGAGCCGGCCCCGCCGACGCACAGCAGCCGGCAGCCGCGCCGGGCCGCCTGCGCCGCCACCTCCAGGGTCTCCTCGGTGGAGCCGGAGCAGGACACCGCGATCACCAGGTCGGCGGCGCCGACCCAGCCGGGCAGCCGGTACCCGCGGACCGTCGTGACCGGGACGGGGCAGCCGAGCCCGCAGACCGCCGCGAGGACGTCCCCGGAGATCCCGGAGCCGCCCATGCCGGTGACCACGACCGCGCGGGGGCGGCCGTCCTCGGCGAGCGCCGCGACGCCGGCCTCCTCGGCCGCGCGCCGCGCCTCCCGGATCTGCGCCGCGGACGAGGCGACCTGCCGCAGCATCCCGCCCGGATCGGCCGCCTCGACGTCCGGCGCCTCCTCCAGCCGTCCCGGATCGAGCGTGCTCACGAAGCGGGGGCCCGGGCCTCGTCGACGAGGAGGACGGGGATGTCGTCGCGGACCGGGTAGGCGTAGCCGCAGGAGCCGGTGCAGACCAGCTCGGCGGCGGCGTCGTCGGCGCGCAGCTCGCCGCCGCAGTTCGGGCAGGCCAGGATCTCCAGCAGCCAGTCGTCCAGCTTCATGCTCATAGCAGCGTCACTTCTCCCTCACGATGGCCAGGACCTCGTCGCGGATCGCCGCCATGGTGGCCTCGTCGCCGGCCTCCGCGTTGAGGCGCAGCAGCGGCTCGGTGTTGGACGGCCGCAGGTTGAACCACCATCCGGCGGCCTCGTCCCCGACGGTCAGGCCGTCCAGCTCGTCGATCGTAACGCCGGGGCGGCCGGCGAACGCCTCGCGGACCTTGCCCGCCGCGGCGTCCTGGTCGGCGACCTCGCTGTTGATCTCGCCGGACGCCGCGTAGCGGGTGTACTCGCCGAGCAGCTCCGACAGGGGGCCGTCCTGCTCGCTCAGCGCGGCCAGCACGTGCAGCGCGGCGAGCATGCCGGAGTCGGCGAACCAGAAGTCGCGGAAGTAGAAGTGCGCCGAGTGCTCGCCGCCGAACACCGCGCCCGTCTCCGCCATCGTCTGCTTGATGAACGAGTGCCCGACCCGGGTCCGGACGGGGGAGCCGCCGTTCTCGGTGACGATCTCCGGGACGGCCTTCGAGGTGATCAGGTTGTGCACGATCGGCGCGCCGGGGTGCTTGGCCAGCTCCCGCACCGCGACCAGCGCGGTGATCGCGGACGGCGCGACGATCTCGCCGCGCTCGTCCACCACGAAGCAGCGGTCGGCGTCGCCGTCGAAGGCGAGGCCGATGTCGGCGCCGGTCTCGCGGACCTTGGCCTGAAGGTCGCGCAGGTTCTCCGGCTCGATCGGGTTGGCCTCGTGGTTGGGGAAGGTACCG
This sequence comes from Spirillospora sp. NPDC000708, assembly GCF_040299565.1. Classification (NCBI taxonomy): domain Bacteria; kingdom Bacillati; phylum Actinomycetota; class Actinomycetes; order Streptosporangiales; family Thermomonosporaceae; genus Spirillospora; species Spirillospora sp. NPDC000708. The sequence continues at coordinate 71,540 of NZ_JBEPCJ010000024.1, read as the reverse complement.
TCCAGCTCGAAGTACAGCGGGACGAGGTCGATCGGCAGCCCCTCGAAGACGACCGGGACGGTGTGGCCGCCCATGCCGTTGCCCGCGTCCACGACGACCTTGAGCGGGCGGATCGAGGACAGGTCGACCAGCGTCTTGAGGTGGTCGGCGTATCCGTGCAGGACATCGCGCCGCGATACCGTGCCGGGCTCCCCGTCGTAGGCCGGGACGCCGTTCTCGACCATCTCGCGGATCTCGGTCAGGCCGGTGTCGCGGCCGACCGGCTTGGCGCCCGCGCGGCACAGCTTGATGCCGTTGTACTTCGCCGGGTTGTGGCTGGCGGTGAACATCGCGCCGGGGACGTCCAGGTCGCCGCTGGCGTAGTAGAGCATGTCGGTGGAGCCGAGCCCGGCCTCGATCACGTCCGCGCCCTGCGAGGTCGCGCCGCGCGCGAACGCGGCGGCCAGCGGACCGGACGACTCGCGCATGTCGTGCGCGGTGACGATCGCGTCCGCCCCGGTCACCCGCACGAACGCCGCGCCGGCCGCCTCCGCGACGGCGGCGTCCAGCTCGTCGGGCACGACGCCGCGGATGTCGTACGCCTTGAAGATCTTGGCGAGGTCGCCCACTCCTGCTCCCCTGTACGCAAGTGATGACCGAAAGTCGGCGGGACAACCGAGCCTACCGGGAAGCGCGGCGACGGCCCGAGCCGGTGCCGGTCGTAGGCGTGACCGGGGTCACTCCTGCGGCGGCGTCACTCCTGCGGCCGGGTCACTCCTGCGGCTGGGTGCCCGCCGGTTCGGAGCGCAGCACGCGCAGGTGCCCGCGGCGGCCGACCTCGGTGCCCTGGCCGACGGGCTCCTGCCCGGGGGCCGGCGCGGGGCGGGCGGCCTCGCGGACGGCGTCGGCGAGCGCCTCCAGGTCGTCGGCGCTCGGCTCGGTCTCCTCCTCGACGGGGAGCCGGACCAGCTCCCAGCCCATGGGGGCCGTCAGCCGCTCCGAATGCTCCGCGCACAGGTCGTAGCAGTGCGGCTCGGCGTACGTGGCGAGGGGCCCCAGGACAGCGGTCGAGTCGCGGTAGACGTACGTGAGCGTGAAGACTGCGGGCGCCTTGCAGGCGGTGCGGGAGCAGGTGCGGACGGGGCTCACGATGGCCGACCGTACCTCGCTCCCGCCGCCTCCGCCACCACCCGGGCGCACGTGTCGCCGTTACCGCCCGATTTCGCGGGTAACAACTACATACCGTGTGGACCCGAACTCTCACCGTGCGGCCGCTGTCGGGGCGCGGTGGGGCCGCTGTCCGGGGCGCCACGTTGGTGTTCCCGATGCGGAGACGGGTGTTCCTGGTGCGGGGGCCGGGGTTCGCGTGCGGCGGGAGGTAACCTGAGGGAGTGCGATCCCGTGTGGCAGGCGTACGGCGCCGCGATCGGCACGGTCGCGGCCTCCGTGGCCCTCTGACGCCCCCGCAGGCGCCGGTCTCCCGGACCCGCGCGGAGAAGTTCGACGACCTCGTCCACGACGAGGTGCGGCGGCTCGGCGCGCGCTGGGGCAGGGAGCTGTCCGGTGTGGAGTTCGGCGTGGAGGAGGTGCCGGACGTCGAGCCCTGGTTCGACGGCCCCGTCCCCCTCGGCCGGACGGTGCCCGCCGACGGCGCCCGTCCCCTCCGCATCGTGGTGTTCCGGCGTCCCGTGGAGGCGCGCGCGTCGGGCGAGCAGGAGCTCGGCCGGCTGGTGCGCGACCTGCTGGTGGAGGAGGTCGCCGACCTCCTCGGCCTCTCCCCCGAGTCCGTCGACCCGAGCTATGACTCCCCGGACGACTAGCCGATGACGGCCGGCCGACGGAGACGGGCCGATGACGTCTAGCGGATGAGGGCGGTCTGGCTGTCGCCGGTGGGCGGGAGCCGGACGGTGGTCGGCGCGGGCATCAGCGGCAGCACGGTGAACAGGTAGCCGCCGCCCTTGCCCTTCGCCATGATCCGCGCGGCGTAGACCGGCCCCGAACCCGGCTTGGCCGTGATGACGGCCCCGTAGCCCTTGTCGCCGCCGTGCGGTGCGGCGAGCTTCGTCTCGACGGTGCGCCCCGCGCCGATCTCGACGTTCTGCGGTGCGCCGGGCCCCTGCCCGTCCATCGTGGTGATCTGGACGGCGGCGCGGCCGGCGGGTGCGGTGAGGACGACGGACGCGTCGAACCGGTCGTCGGCGATGACCGCGGAGGCCCCGGACGGGCCGCCGAGCGGCTCGGTGGCGGTGCCGTAGGCGACGTCGGCGCCGCGCGAGGCCGCGTAGCCGGCGATGATCGGCCGGTCGGAGTCCAGCCGGACGGCGGCGGCGCGGCCGGACAGGGCGCCGGCGAGGTCGACGGAGGTGACGCTCTGCGCGGGCGCCTCCACGATGTCCTGGCCCTGCGGGGCGAAGGCGCCGTCGGCGGTGACGGCCCGCACCCGGATCCGGGCGTCGGCCTCGCCGGGCACCGCGATGACGAGCCGGCGCTGCCCGTCGCCGCCGGGCACCCCGGGGACGACCGCGGACGCGGCGGGCGCGGGCGACAGCGGCAGCCACTCGACGCCCTTCTTCTCGCCGATCCGGACCCGCAGCGACGCGGCGACGCGTCCGGCGGTGGTGTGCACGTTGAGCGCGAGGTCGCGGGCGGTCTTGACGATGTCGCCGAGCCCCTCCGGCTGCTCGCCGATCTTGATGACGCTGGTGCTGTACGGCGCGACGGGCGTGGCGAGGCCCTCGGTGGTGTCGAGCGGCCCCTCCCCGGACAGGCCGGTGACGTCGACGGACGCCGGCTGGGCGTCGACGTTGGTGAGGTACAGGTCGAGCCGGTCGGCGGCGAGCGGGCCGGGGCCGAGGAACCACAGGTCGGTGCCGGGACGGGCGCAGCGGGCGCTCGCGAGGCCGCGGTCGGGGCCGCCGGACCAGTGGGTGGTCTGCTCGGCCTCGATCCCGGCGGCGAGGGCGCCGGTGGCCCGGACGGTGTAGGAGTCCTCGGTGGTGCCCGTGTCCTTGTCCCAGCCCTGGCCGGGGGCGGTCATGGAGGCGAGCGGGGAGCCGCCGCGGGTGTCGGCCACGTCGAGGCGTCCGCCGGTCCGCTTCTGCGGGAGGGACTGGAGGGCGACGCGGCCGCCCTCGTGCCCCGGGCAGACCATCACGGCGGCGTCGACGGGCGCGCTGCGGCCCTTGGCCACGGCGTTCCCGGGGCGGGAGAACGACGCGGCGCCGTAGAGGGCCGCGAGGCCGACCAGGACGAGGGCGGCGATGGCGTAGCGCATGCCGAGGAGTTTCAGCACTCGGTCCATGTCAGCTCTGCTCCTCCGAGGCCACGGGTTCGGGCGCGGGCTCGCTCGTGGACCTGGGCTTCGGCAGGGTTCCGGAGGCGGGCTTGGGCTCGTCTCGCGGCGGCTCCGCGGTCTCCGGCGTCTCCGGCCCCTCCGGTATCTCCGCAGGCGGGGCCGGTTCCGGTTCGTGGCGGACGCCGGCGCGGTGCCCGCCGCGCACGCCGCGCACGCCGCGCCTGGCGCGGCGGCCCCGCCGTTCGCGCCGTTCGCGATTGCGGTCGCCGCCCGGCACGAGGGTGTCGGCGCGCGCGCCCGGCAGCGCCAGGACGGCGACCAGGAGCACCGCCACGCCCTGGACGACGAGCCACGTGTGCCGCATCAGCATGCCGCGCGTCAGCGTGACCTCGCCGCCGGACGCGGGGACGTCGTAGCCCTGCGCCCATCCGTCGACGGTCCGCGACTTGAGGCCGCGGCCGTTCAGCTCCGCCTTCCAGCCGCCGTCGGCCGGTTCGGCGAGCAGCAGTGTGCGCGCGCCGGTCCCGGCGGGGATGCGTACACGGGCGTCGATCCTGCCCGCGCGCAGCGGCGTGATCGTGGAGCCCTCCAGGAGCATCATGCGGGCGGAGTTCGCCTGGAGGCGCCACACCGCGAACGATCCCGTCCGGCTGAGGCGCGACAGTTCCGGCGCCGCGTCCAGGACCTTGGTGACGGGGTCGGAGCCGGGGTGCGGCACCAGCACGTACTGGACGCCCATCCGCGACAGCGCCGGGCCGTCGTCGCCCTCCCGGTTGGCGGCCAGGCTCGCGACCAGCTCGTCCAGGCGCCGCTCGCCGGGCCCGTCCGCGATGGTCTCGGCCTCGCCGAGCCTCGGCCGGTCGCCGCGGAGCAGCGTGTAGGCGACGCGTCCGGACGGATCGCCGTGCAGCACGAGCGTGCGCGGCCCGCCCGGCGCCTTGACGAACTCGGGGACGGTGTCCGCGCCGACCGTGCCCAGCGGCCCGTCCGCGCCCCGGGCGATCCACGCGCCCGCCGCGAGCAGCGGCGCCGTGAGCGCGGCGAGGACGACGACCGCGCCGCCCGCCTTGTAGATCAGGTGCTTGCCGGCGAGGACCTCGGTGCCGCGCTGGACGGCGGCGGTCGCGGCCAGCAGGACCCCGGCGCCCGCGAAGACCAGCGCGACGCCCGGCCAGGCCGGCGCCGCGTCCGCGCCCTTGGTGACGGTGGCGGCGCCGGTGAGGATCGCGACGAGCAGCCCGGCGACGGCCAGCAGCCAGCCCGCGAGGACGGCGGTGCGGCGGCCGCGCAGCGGCAGCGCGCAGACGGCGGCGGCGAACAGCCCGGCGAAGGTCCACCACACGGGCGTGCCGGGGCCGCCGGGGTTCAGGGCGAGCAGCTCGGCGGCCGTCGCGGGCTCGAACGCCCGGTGCAGGCCCGCCTCCAGCAGGAACCGCGACGGGTGCAGCAGCAGCCCGACCGTCCAGGGGAACAGCAGCAGCGGCGGGACGGCCAGCGCGATGACGAGGTTGCGGCGGTCCTGCCGGCGGCGCCGGTCGAACAGCGCCCAGACCAGGCCGCCGCCGGCCAGCGCGAGCGGCCACGCGAGCGGGACGAACGCGGTCGCGACGGTCAGCAGCAGCGCGACCGCCCAGGCCGCGCGCCCGGCGCGCTTGCGCAGCGTGGCGGGGTCCGCGGCGAAGCGCGGCAGCCCGTACATGCGGGCGACCTGCACGGCGACCAGCGGGAGCAGGACGAGGACGACCGCGGTGCCGAGCCGGCCGCCCGCGATGGCGCCGGTCGCGGCGGGCAGCAGCGCGTACGCGGCGGCGAACCACACGCGGACGGCGGCGACGGGGATGCGGCGGCCGGTGGAGCGCGCCCGGCGGCCGGTCCGCGGCGGCTCCAGCACCAGGACGCGGGACGCGCGGTAGGCGGTGAGCCCGGCGAGCGGGACGCTGCCGAGCAGCAGGACCGCGACCGCCAGCCACGGTTTGCCGAACAGGACCGTCGACAGCAACGCCAGGAACCCGACGTACGGCGGGCTGCCCGCGCCCGTGCCGAGACCGACCGGGTGGAAGCCGGACAGGTACTGGTCCCACAGGTCGCTCGCGCCGCCCCACGCGGGCACGAGCGCCCCGCCGCCGAGCCGCGCTGCCCCGGTGATCAGCGACCGCTCCGCCGCGACCGTGACGGCGGCGAGCGCCAGCACCAGCAGCACGCCGGGACGGGCGAGCAGCCGGCGGATCGGGCCGGGCTCGTCGGTGATCTCGTCCTCGGACTCCCGGTCGTGCTCATGCGCGGCGAAGAACTCCGAGACCGCCTCGCCGGCGCGGCGCAGCGCGACCATCCGGGGCTGGAACCGCCGGACGCTGCGGTGCACGCGCGCCCGGCCGTCGGCGCGGACGGCGCGGGCCCGCCGCAGCCGGCCCGGATCGCGCAGCACGTCGGCGAGCGCGGCGAGCTCCGCGCGCGCGGCGGCGGGCCGTTTGGTGACCGTCAGGACGAGCGCGTGCACCAGCGACGCCCACACGTTCCGGACCAGCGTCCGCAACATGGTCCGGAACGGCTGGTTCGCCAGCAGCGTCCACAGCGCGTTGCGGCGGTCGCGGCGGAGCGGGTGCTCGGAGGTCATCCCGATCTCGCGGAGCCCCCGCCGCGCCGCCTCGGCGTGGTACACCACCGCGTCGGTCGCGACGACGACCCGGTGCCCGGCCGCGTGCGCCCGCCAGCAGAAGTCCAGGTCGTCGCGGAAGATGCCGTACTCGACGTCGAACCCGCCGAGCCGGTCCCACACGTCGCGCCGCACCAGCATCCCGGCGCTGGAGACGGCCAGCACGTCGCGGACGCCGTCGTGCTGGCCCTGGTCGAACTCGCGGCGGTCGACGCCGGTCCAGCGGCGCCCGGCGGCGTCGACGGACGTCCCGGCCTCGCGCAGCACGCGCCGGTCGGCGAAGTCGCGGATCTTGGGGCCGAGGACGGCGATGCCGGGGTCGGACTCGGCGGTCCGCAGCAGGTGGCCGAGGGCGTCGTGGTCGGGCACGGAGTCGTCGTGCAGCAGCCAGATCCACTCGGACCTGGGGTTGCCCGGCTCGTCGTCGGGGACGGGGGCGGACGCGGCGTCCTGGCGCAGCGCCTCGGCGACGGCCTCGCCGTAGCCGGTGGTGCGGGGCAGCGTGAGGACGCCGTGACCGCCGACGACCTCGGCGAGGACGGCGGGGCCGCGGTCGCGGCTCCCGGTGTCCACGGTCACGAGGCGCTGCACGGGCCGCGCCTGCGTCAGCAGCGCCTTGAGCGCCTCGGGCAGCCAGCGCGCGCCGTCGTGGGCGACGAGGACGGCCGTGACGACATGGCGATCGAGTGTGGGGGCCAAGGATCGCTCGATCTGTGGGACGACGGGTGATTCCCTGCTGGAATGCAGCAGCCGTGCCGGCCCTGGGGCCGACACGGCTGCTTACTGTACGCGTGGCTTCGCTGTATTTCCTGCGATCCCGGCCCAAGGGGCTCGCCTGGCGGCTCGCCGCTCGACCGGGCTCGGGCGAGCGCGACCTCGCTTCGCGAGCCTCCCGGTGGGGGCTCGCCTCCGGCTCCGCCCCCACCGGTCAGACGACGCGCTCGCACGGCGGCTCGGCACGTCGGGCGGGAACTAGACGGCTTGGCGCTTCAGCTTGCGGCGTTCGCGTTCGGACAGTCCCCCCCAAATACCGAAACGTTCATCGTGCTGCAGCGCGTACTCCAAGCACTCCGTCCGCACCTCGCATGCCCGGCACACCTTCTTGGCCTCGCGAGTGGAGCCGCCCTTCTCCGGAAAAAACGCCTCCGGGTCCGTCTGCGCGCACAGTGCGCGCTCCTGCCAGCCCATCTCTTCGCCGTCTGTGCCGTGCGCCAGCGGGATGACGACCTCGCTCACAGCGCACCTCCTGCCCGTGGAACCCCCTGGTCAATGCCGTCCTCAAGATCTCTCCCCCGGGAAGGCATTGAAACTACACCGACGAAATTACACGCGTGTAGCGCCCGCCCCGTCAAGCGGAACGAGTTTCCAGGGCGACATAGCGGGTTATGTGGGGAAGCGCTCGCCGAACCTCAGATGAAGATCAGTTAATCGGCGGGTCAGTGAGGCGGATCACCGCCGGCCGGCGCCGGTCACTGCGGCGGCGGGGGGCGGTTGTCGCGGTACCAGTCGCCGCCCTCGTCGGGCCGCTGCTCGCCCTGCGGCTGCCCGGGGTGGGTGCCCTGCGGGCCCTGCTGGCCCGCGCCCTCCTGGCCGCCGGACCCGCCGTAGGCGCGGGTCCACTCGCCCATCTCCTCCTGCTGGTCGGCGGGCTGCTGCGGCTGCTCGCCTCCCTGCGGCTGCCCCGGCTGCGGCTGGGCCTGCCCCGGCTGGGCGGGCTGGCCGGGCTGCGGCTGGCCGTACTGCTGGTACTGCGGCTGGCCGTACTGCTGCTGCCCGTACTGCTGGCCGTACTGCTGCTGCGCGGCCTGCTGGCCCTCGGCGCCCTGCTGGCCGTACTGCTCGCCCTGCTGGCCGTACTGCTGGTACTGCTGGTAGCCCTGCTGGCCGTAGCCCTGCTGCCCGTACTGCTGGCCCTGCTGGTAGCCGAAGTCGGGGTAGCCCTGCTGCATCTGCGGCTGCGGGCGGGCCGGCTGCATGCCCTGGAAGACGGTGAAGACGAACCAGCCCGCGATGCCGATCACGGCGATCTTGCCGCCGCCGGCGAGGAACACCGCGAGCTTGCTGAGGGCGCTCGCGCCGTCGGCGGCCATCGCGCTCAGCCAGGAGATGACGGCGAACAGGGCGGTGACGCCGAGCACGCCGAGCGCGCCCATGGTGATGGTGCGGGCCTGCGGGGTCGCGGCGGCGCCCCAGGTCGTCAGCACGACCGCGAGGACGGCCAGCCCGACACAGACGATCTGCGTGAACAGGGTGTCCTGGGCGGCCGCGAGCGCACGGTAGGTGAAGGCACCGCCGCCGCCGAGCAGCAGGATGATGCCCGCGAGCAATTGGACGCCCGCGGAGGCGAGCAGTACCCAGGCGGCCGGTTCGCGCAGGCGCTGGACGGCTTCCTTGTTCACGGTGACTTCTCCAGACCGAGGCAATCGGATGACACGCAAAGCTTTGCACATCCCGCCCGGCCCCGTCTCTGTCCCCCGCGGCACGCCAAAACCCTAGAAAGGCGCGGTTCGCGGACGCGGAACGCGCCCTGCGCGTCGAGAGCCGCCCACCGGCGCCCTAGGCTGATCGGCATGAGGATCGTGGCGCTGGCGGGCGGCATCGGGGGAGCCCGCTTCCTGCGCGGGCTCCAGGCCGCCGCCCCCGAGGCGGAGATCACCGTCATCGGCAACACCGGGGACGACATCTCCCTGTTCGGGCTGCGTGTCTGCCCCGATTTGGACACCGTGATGTACACCCTCGGCGGCGGGATCAACGAGGAGCAGGGCTGGGGGCGGACGGACGAGACGTTCGCCGTCAAGGAGGAGCTGGCCGCCTACGGCGTGGGTCCCGGCTGGTTCGGGCTCGGCGACCGCGACTTCGCCACCCACATCGTCCGGACGCAGATGCTGGCGGCCGGGTACAAGCTGTCGTCGGTGACGGAGGCGCTGTGCGACCGGTGGAAGCCGGGCGTGCGGCTCATCCCGATGACCGACGACCAGGTCGAGACGCACGTGGTCGTGGACGACCCGGAGCGCGGCCGGCGCGCGATCCACTTCCAGGAGTGGTGGGTGCGGCTGCGCGCGTCGCTGCCCGCGCTGTCGATCGCGCCGGTCGGCGCCGACGAGGCGAAGCCGGCACCGGGCGTGCTCAAGGCGATCGAGGAGGCGGACGTGGTGCTGTTCCCGCCGTCCAACCCGGTCGTCAGCATCGGGACGATCCTGGCGATCCCCGGCATCCGCGAGGCGGTCGCGGCGAACACCGTGGTCGGTGTGTCGCCGATCATCGGCGGCGCCCCGGTGCGCGGGATGGCGGACGCGTGCCTGACCGCGATCGGCGTGGAGACGTCGGCGAAGGCGGTGGCCGAGTACTACGGGCTCGGGCTGCTGGACGGCTGGCTCGTCGACGAGGCGGACGGCGACGTGCGGGTGGAGGGCATCGAGGTGCGGTCCCGCCCGCTGCTGATGAGCGACCCGGAGGCCACGGCGGCGATCGCGCGCGCGGCGCTCGACCTGGCCCTCCGGCTGAAGAAGGAAGCGCCGTGAATCTGCAGGTGTTCGGCATCCCCGGGCTGCCCGAGGTCGGCGAGGGCGACGACATCGCCGCGCTGGTCCCGGCGGACGCGGTCGAGGACGGGGACGTGCTGGTCGTCACGTCCAAGATCGTCAGCAAGGCGGAGGGCCGGGTCCTGGTCGCGGACGACCGGGAGAAGGCGATCGACGCCGAGACGGTGCGGGTGGTGGCGCGGCGCAGGCACGCCCGCGGCGAGACCCGGATCGTGGAGACGCGGCAGGGGCTGGTGCTGGCGGCGGCGGGGGTGGACGCGTCCAACACCGCGCCCGGCACCGTCCTGCTGCTGCCGGAGGACTCCGACGCCTCCGCGCGCCGCATCCGCGCGGGCGTGCGGGAGCGGACCGGCGCGGACGTCGCGGTCATCGTGTCCGACACGCTGGGCCGGCCGTGGCGCAACGGCCTGACGGACGCGGCGATCGGCGTGGCGGGCCTCGCGCCGCTCAGCGACCTGCGCGGCACCGACGACGCGTACGGCAACCGGCTCGAAGCGACCATCACCGCCGTCGCGGACGAGATCGCGGCGGCGGCGGAGCTGGTGAAGGGCAAGCTCGACGGGGTGCCGATCGCGGTGGTGCGCGGGCTGGCGCACCTGGTGACCGGCGACGACGGTCCGGGGGCGCGGCAGCTCGTCCGGCCGCCCGCCGAGGACATGTTCCGGTACGGGTCGGCGGACGTGCTGCAGGCGCGCCGCACCATCCGCGAGTTCACCGCGGACCCGGTCGACCCGGAGGCGGTGCGGCGCGCGGTCGCCGCCGCGATCACCGCGCCGGCGCCGCACCACACGACGCCGTGGCGGTTCGTCCTGCTGGAGTCGGCCGAGTCCCGGACCCGGCTGCTGGACGCGATGCGCGACGCGTGGGAGGGCGACCTGCGCCGCGACGGCTTCTCCGAGGAGTCGATCGCCAAGCGGCTGCGGCGCGGCGACGTGCTGCGCCGCGCGCCCTACCTGGTCGTCCCGTGCCTGGTCATGGACGGCTCGCACGACTACCCCGACGCGCGCCGCGCGACCGCCGAGCGCGAGATGTTCGTCGTGGCGACCGGGGCGGGCGTGGAGAACCTGCTGGTGTCGCTGGCGGTGGAGGGGCTCGGGTCGTGCTGGGTGTCCAGCACGATGTTCTGCCGCGACGTCGTCCGCGAGGCCCTGGACCTGCCGGACGAGTGGGACCCGATGGGCGCGGTCGGCGTCGGCCACCCCGCCGCTCCGCCCCGCGACCGCCCGCCCCGGACCCCCGACGCGTTCATCGAAGTCCGTTGACCTGCGGCGTGTCGCCCTGATCGGCGGTGCCGTGAGGGCGGCACGCGACGGCTCAGCGTTTCCAGGCGGAGAGCGCCCGGTCGATCTCCTTGGGGGTGGGGAGGCGGAGGGCGCGCGGCGGCCCGGCCGAGAGGCCGTGGTCGCGGGCGTAGGCGTCGCCGAACGTGCCGTCGGGCGCGCGGAAGCCGGCCTGCTGGAGGGCGTCGCGGGCGGACCGCGCGCCGAGCGCGTCGCCGAACGCGGCCGCCGCGTCGCGGTGCCGCCGGTCGCGGGCCGTGACGGCGTACGGGTGGTCGAGCATGAGCGTGCCCTCGTCCGGGACGATCGGGGTGACCGGGTTGGGGCGGTGCGCGCCGTTGTAGGCGATGGCGGCCTGCTCGGTGGTGACGGTGAGGGACCGGGCGAGGCGCGGCGCGGTGGTGAGCCCGGCGAGCACCGCGGCGGAGCCGCCGGACGCGTCGTCCACCGGTGACGGCGCGGCCCCGCGCAGGTCGCCCGCGACGTCGCCCGCCTTCCCGCCGACCTGCTCGACGGCGAGCATCGCGACCATCCCGCTGGTGCCGACGGCCGGGTCCGCCGCCCTGCGGGCGAGGGCGACGCCGTCCGCCTCGTCCTTGAGCAGCAGCTTCCAGCTCATGGCGACGTGGTCGGCGGCGAACTCCTCCGCCACCGGACGGGTCATGGCGAGCACCACGGGCGTCGCGGCGAGCGGCGTCCCTCCCGACGGGACGTTCCTGTCGCCCGCGTCGCGGACGATCCCCAGCCACACCGACGACTCCGGCACCCAGGCGTCCGCGCGCCGCCGCAGCTCAGGACGGCGGGCGAACTCGGCGGGCGCGACGGCCGTCACGCGCGCGCGGACGCACCGTCCGCCGACGCGGTGCTCCTCCACGTTGAACCGGGCCGCGACGTCGCGCAGCGCCGGTGCGATCTCCGGCTGCGCGGCGACCGTGACGCGCACCGTGCCGCCCGCGCACGACGACGGCCCCGGCAGCAGGCCGAGCGCCCACGCCCCGCCGCCCACGCCCGTCACGACGAGCAAGGCGGCCGCCCACACCTTCCACCTCACCCGTCAGTCATACCGGACACACCAGGAGCATGCGTTCATTCGCGGCGAGTCGCCGTCATGAGCGTGGCCATGACGGCGACTCGCCACGTCTCAACGGGGCGTGAGGGTGAGGGTGGGGCGGCCGAAGTGGCCGATGCCGTCGGTCTTGCGGGCGGCTTCGAGGCGCTCCGCCGGGACCTCGCCGTAGAGGGTGGTGCGCTGGCGGGCGGGACGTCCCGCGCGCGCGGCGATCTCCTCCAGCTCGCTGATCGGCTTGAACGACCCGTTCTCCGACCCGGCCATCCGGCTGATGGTCTCCTCCATCAGCGTCCCGCCGAGGTCGTTGACGCCGCCCTTCAGCACCCGCGTGCACAGCTCGTCGCCGAGCTTCACCCAGGACGTCTGGATGTTGGAGATGGCGCCGTGCAGCAGGATCCGCGCGAGCGCGTGGACGGCGACGTTCTCCCGCACGGTCGGCCCCGGACGCGCGAGCCCGGCCAGGTAGATCGGCGAGTTGTGGTGGACGAACGGCAGCAGCACGAACTCGCTGAACCCGCCCGTCCGCTCCTGGATGGAGCGCAGCAGCCTGAGGTGCGCGACCCAGTGCGCCGGGGTGTCCACGTGCCCGTACATCATCGTGGACGTCGTCGGGATGCCGATCTCGTGCGCGGTGGTGACGACCTCGACCCACTGGTCGGTGGGCAGCTTGCCCTTCGTCAGCACCCAGCGGACGTCGTCGTCGAGGATCTCGGCGGCCGTCCCGGGCAGCGAGTCGACGCCCGCCTCCTTCGCCGCCTCCAGCCACTCGCGGATGGACAGGTCGGTGCGGGAGGCGCCGTTGACGACCTCCATCGGGCTGTAGGAGTGCAGGTGGATGCCGGGGGCGCGGCGCTTCACCTCGCGGGCGAGGTCGAAGTAGGCGGTGCCGGGCAGGTCCGGGTGGATGCCGCCCTGCATGCAGATCTCGGTGGCGCCCGCCTCCCACGCCTCGTCCACCCGGTCGCCGACCTGCTGGAGCGACAGCGTGTACGCGTCGGCGTCGGTGCGGCGCTGCGCGAACGCGCAGAACCGGCAGCCGGTGTAGCAGACGTTCGTGAAGTTGATGTTCCGGGTGACGACGTAGGTCACGTCGTCGCCGACCGTGTCGCGGCGCAGGTCGTCGGCCAGCTTCGCGAGCGCGTCCAGCTCGGGGCCGTCGGCGTGCAGCAGCGCGAGGGCCTCGTCGTCGGTCAGGCCGGCCGGGTCCCGCTCGGCGGCGGCGAGGGCGGCCTTGACGTCGGCGTCGAACCGCTCGGGGGCGGCCATCCGCTCCTTGAGCGCGTCCCAGTCGCCGTAGACCTCGTCGAAGTCGTCGCGCCGGTCGGACGTGCGGCCGGTCGTGTCGATCTCGGTGTGCAGGTCGGTGCGCCCGGACGCCTCGAACCCGCCGTCGGGCTCCTGCCACGGACGCCCTTCGAGCACGGCGTCCTCGCGGGCGAGCCCGGTCGCCGGGTCGGCCAGCGCGGACACGTGCCCGAGGAGCCGCGGGTCCAGCCACGGCTCGCCCCGCTTGACGTACTCGGGGTAGATCGTGAGGCGTTCGCGCAGCTCGAAGCCCGATTCGGCGGTCCGCGCGGCCAGCTCGTCGATCTGCGGCCACGGACGCTCGGGGTTCACGTGGTCCGGCGTCAGCGGGGACACGCCGCCCCAGTCGTCGATACCGGCGCGCAGCATCAGCGCGTACTGGTCGGCGACGAGGTTCGGCGGCGCCTGGACGCGCGCCTTCGGGCCGAGGACGATCCGCGTCACCGCGATCGTCGCGGCGAGCTCCTCCAGCTCGGCGTCGGGCGTGTCGCGCATCTTGGTGTCCGGCTTCGCGCGGAAGTTCTGCACGATCACCTCCTGGACGGCGCCGTACTCGCGCATCGTCCGGCGGATCGCGAAGATCGCGTCCGCGCGCTCCTCGACCGTCTCGCCGATCCCGATGAGGATGCCGGTGGTGAACGGGACGTTCGTCCGGCCGGCGTCCTCCAGCACCCGCAGCCGGACGGCCGGGTCCTTGTCCGGCGAGCCGAAGTGCGGGCCGCCGCGCTCGCTGAACAGCCGCGTCGCGGTGGTCTCCAGCATCATCCCCATGGACGGCGCGACCGGCTTGAGCCGCTGGAAGTCGCGCCACGTCAGCACGCCGGGGTTCAGGTGCGGCAGCAGCCCGGTCTCCTCCAGCACCCGGATCGCCATCGCCCGCACGTAGGACAGCGTGTCGTCGTAGCCGTGGGCGTCGAGCCACTCGCGGGCCTGCTTCCACCGGTCCTCGGGACGGTCCCCGAGCGTGAACAGCGCCTCCTTGCAGCCCATCGCCGCGCCCTGGCGGGCGATCTCCAGCACCTCGTCCGGGCTGAGGTACGGCGCGTCCAGCTTGTGCGGGACGGTCGCGAACGTGCAGTAGCCGCAGCGGTCCCGGCACAGCCGGGTCAGCGGGATGAAGACCTTGCGGCTGTAGGTGATGATCCCGGGACGTCCCGCCGCCGCGAGGCCGGCGTCCCTGGTCCTCGCCGCGTAGGCGAGGAGATCGTCGAGCTGCGGCCCCCGGGCCTGCAGCAGCGTCGTGGCCTCGGACTGGTCGAGCGTCTTCCCGTCACGCGCACGGGCCAAGGCCCGCCTCACCGCGTTCTCAGTGGCCTCCATGCGGGCACTCTATGCCAATCGTCATATTTTGCGACGCGGCGGGGCCCCGGAAACCGGCGATCACCCCGGTACAGCCCGCCCCGCCCTCCGACTATTCCCGCGAGGACACCCCAACTCGGGATGTAGCGGAACTTAATGATTGCGTCTAGAAAGAGTCGCTGGTCCTCAATGTTGGACTGAGTCAAGCTATGGGTGCGAGAGGGTCGTCCCCCCGGGCGGAACCACCGCCGCACGGCCCTCGCCGGAGGAACAGTCCCATGCTGGTCATGCTCGCGATCATCATCGCCCTCGCCGTTCTCGCGCCGGTCTTCGGCGCCGACACCCGCGACGGCCTCAACTGGACCCCGGACAACTTCTGGCTCCGCCGCAGGTCCGGCGAGCGCCGCGGGGTCAGAAGCTCCGGTAGTCGCGGACGGGAAGGCGCGGGCCGCGCCGCGGAGGCCGCGCGCCGGACGATTCCAGCAGCCGGGTGACCCGGTGCCGATGCCCCGCGTACGGCGCCAGCAGCTCCAGCATCCCGTCGTCGTCGACCTTGCGGCCCGCCAGCGCCCAGCCGACCAGGCCGGGCAGGTTGTAGTCGCCGACGGAGACGGCGTCGGGATCGCCCGCCGCCCGCTGCCGGACCTCCGCCGCCGTCCAGACCCCGACGCCCGGCAGCGTCCGCAGCCGGGCCTCGGCCGGGTCGTCCTCCAGCCGGGCGGCGACCCGCGCCGCGCCGATGATGGTCCGGGCCCGGACCGCCTCCAGCCCGGACCGGTGCCACTCCCACGACGGGATCCGGACCCAGACCGCGGGCGGCGGCGGCACCCGCAGCCGCAGCGCGGCGGGCGCGCCCGGCGCCGGCTCGCCGAATCGGCGCAGCAGGTACCCCCAGGCCCGCCACGCCTCCTGCGCGAGGACCTTCTGCTCCATCACCGCCGGGACGAGCGCCTCGAACACCCGGTTCGTCCGGCCGATCCGCAGGCCCGGCCGCAGTAGCGCCTGCCGCCGCACGATCTCGTGGTGCGCCTCGAACCCGTCCGGTTCATCGGACGCCCCGAGCAGGTCGGGCAGGCCGTCCAGCAGCCACCCGGCGCCCGGCCCCCACGCGCGCCCCTCGACGGCCGCACCGCTGCGCCTGACCCGCAGCGTGCCAGGACCCTCCGGGGTGTAGGACGCGCGCCAGACCGTCCCGTCCCGCTCCACCCGGAACGCCGGATCGTGATGGCCGCGCCGGTGCGGCCCCAGCGTCGCCCCCACATCGACGTCGAACCCCGGCGTCCACACCCGCCGCAGGCCCTCCGCGGCACGGCCCGGCAGCGGCCCGGACGCGACGCCCGCGGCGCCGCCGTCAGGCATCGGTGGAGAAGCGGACCGCCGTGGCCGGGAGCTCGATCCCCGGCCAGACGCGCAGCCCGCAGCACAGCTCGTTGCCCGGGCCGACCACCGCGCCGTCACCGAGGATCACCCCGTCCAGCACCGCCCCGGGGCCGACGCGCGCGCCGCGGCTCAGCACCGAGTCGCGGACGGTCGCGCCCTCCGCGACGAACGAGTCGTCCAGCAGCACGCTGCCGATGACGGTGGCGCCCGCCTCGACCACCGCGCCCCGCCCGACCGTCGTGCCGCCGCGCACCACCGCGCCCGGCGACACCGTCGAACCGGCGAGGGCGAGCCGCTCGCCCGCCTCGCCCGGCATCGCCGGCGAGTCGATCCGGCCGAGGACGAGGTCGCAGGAGCCGCGCACGAACGCCTCCGGCGTGCCGACGTCCAGCCAGTAGCCCGACTCGACATGGCCCATGACCACGGCGCCGGACGCGATCAGCGACGGGAACGTCTCCCGCTCCACCGAGACGACCTCGTCCTCGGCGATCGTGTCGATCGCCGACCGGCGGAACACGTAGCAGCCCGCGTTGATCTGGTTCGTCACCGGATGGGACGTCTTCTCCAGGAACGCGGTGACGCGCCCCGCGCCGTCGGTCGGGACGCAGCCGAACCGGGTCGGGTCGTCCACCTCGGTGAGGTGCAGCGTCACCGCCGCGCCGGCGCTCTCGTGCACCTTCACCTGGGCGCGCACGTCATGGCCGGACAGGATGTCGCCGTTGAGGATCAGCACCGGATCGTCCGGGCCGCAGGTCAGCGCGCGCGCCGCGTTGCGGATCGCGCCGCCGGTGCCGAGCGGCTGCGCCTCACTGACGTACACCAGGTCCACGCCGTGCGCGCGCGGGCCGAACGCCGCCTCGAACATCTCCGCGCGGTAGGACGTCGCGAACACGATGCGCTCCACGCCGGCGGCGTGCGCGCGCGCCAGCTGGTGCGCCAGGAAGGCCACGCCGGCCGTGGGAAGCAGCGGCTTCGGGGTGGAGATCGTCAAGGGGCGCAGGCGGGTGCCCTGGCCTCCCACCAGGAGGATCGCTTCCACTCGGTTCCTTTCTCCACCGCGGTCGTGGTGACGAAGCCTAGTGGGTGGCCGATGCCGGCCCGCGACCGTGGGACGCCTCGTGCTGCCGGATCGCCCGCTCGTAGGAGGCCAGGTGCGCCTCGGCGGACGCCGTCCAGGTGAACTCCAGCGACCGGGTGTAGGCGGCCTCCGCCAGGCCGGCGCGGCGGGCCGGGTCGCCGCTCAGCGCCGTCAGCGCCGACGCGATGCCCTCCGGGTCCGGCTCGGTGTAGGCGACCGCGTCGCCGCCGACCTCCGGCAGCGGCCCGCGCCGCGTCGTCAGGACGGGCGCGCCGCACGCCATCGCCTCCAGCACCGGCAGGCCGAACCCCTCGCCGCGGCTCGGCAGCGCCACCACCAGCGCGCCGCCGAAGAACCCGGGCAGCGACGGCCACGGCAGGTACCCCGGCCGCAGCACCCGCATCCGCGGCGGCACCGTCGCCATCGCCCCGTCGACCTCGTCGTCCCAGCCGCCGCCGCCCGCCAGGACCAGCGCGGGCGGGTCCTCCAGGTCGGAGCAGGCGCGCACCCAGCCGCGGATGAGGTTCGGGACGTTCTTGCGCGGCTCCAGCGCGCCCAGATAGGCGACGTACGGGCGGCCGTGCAGGCCGAGCCGGTCGGAGACCTGCTTCACCTCCGCCTCGGACGGCCGGTGGAACACCTCGTGGTCGACGCCGTGGTAGGCCACGTCGATGTGCTCCGGGTCGGCGCCCAGCACCCGCACCAGCTCGTCCCGCGTCGCCCGCGACGGGACGATCAGCCGGGTCGCGCGGCGCGCCGCGGTGCGGGTCGCCGACTTGACGTAGGTGGTGCGGACCGGGTCGTGCACCTCCGGCTCCGCGAACAGCGTCACGTCGTGGATGGTCACCACCGTCGGCCGGACGGCGCTGACCGGCATCGTGTACGTCGGCAGATGGATCACGTCGGCCTCGACGCCGTCGGCGACGTGCGGCAGACCGGTCTGCTCCCACGCCAGCCTGGTCGCGCGGTGCGCCAGCGCCGCCGGGCCCGCGACGATCCGGGCCCCGGGCGCGAGTTCCCCGTACCGCTTCTCGTCCGCGCGCTGGCAGGCGACCGCGAGGTCCGCGCCGAGCGCGTGCAGGGCCGACAGCAGGCCGTCCACGTACCGTCCGAGCCCGCCCCTGTCGGCGGGTACCGCGGTGGCATCGAGCAGGATCCGAGGCGCCACGGTCCACTCCCCCATTCCGGCGCTTCCGCCGTAGTGGCGTAGATCACTCTTTACCGTTCGAGCCTACGCCCGCGACCGGCCGGGGCGCGCGACCTCCGCGCCGCTCGCCGCCGCGAGTCATGGAGAGGCCCTACCCGAGCCCCCGGGCCCATACCTTTCTCCCCGGGGCCCTTCCCACACCTATCTCTTGCGCGCGTGCACCAGGACGATGCTGCCCTGCCGGTTCGGCGCGTTCTTGTCGGCGAGCGCCACCAGCGGCGCCAGCGGGGCCGCCGCGTTGAAGCCGACCTTCCCGCCGTACGTCGACAGCGACAGGTACAGGCGCTCCGTCGCGGCCGTCCTGAACTGGTAGGAGTGCCGGACCAGGTCGAGGCCGCGCTCGTCCATCAGCTTGCGCAGGCTCTCGTGGGTGTAGGTGTGCTGGACGTGGTACTTCGCCTTGTGCGCGTCGCGCAGCTTCGGCCACGCGTCGGCCCGGCTCAGCACGTCGGCGGACATGAAGATCTCACCGCCGGGCTTCAGCACCCGCGCCATCTCGTCCAGGGACTTCCCGCCGTCGTCGAAGTGCTCGATCGCGCACACCGACAGGACCGCGTCGAACGAGCCGTCGCCGAACGGCAGCCGCAGCGCGTCGCACTCGATCAGCGCGGGCGCGTCGGCGAGCGTCCGGCCGTACACCATCTTGTTGCGCGCCAGGTCGATCGAGACCGCGTGGGCCCCGCGGCGGCGCGCGCGCCCCGCCCAGTAGCCGTCGCCGCCGGCGACGTCGAGGACCCGCTTGCCGCGCAGGTCCCGTCCCATCCAGGACAGCAGCGTCCCCGCCTCGCGGTACCGGCACACGTGCACCTGGTGCCCCATGAAGGCGACCACATCCGAGAGTTTCATCGTCCCCAACTGTAGGGCGCGGCGGGCCGCGGCGCGGCCGAAGCGGCCCCGCCGGAGCCGCGGCGCGGCGGGATCCCGGTTCGCCTACGCTGGGCGCGTGAACATCAAGGTCGTCGCAATGCGGGCCCTGCGCGTGCTGCTGGTACTGCTCGCGCTCGGGTTCTGCGCCTACAGCGTGATCCACCAGTGGGACGCGACGACGAAGGCGTTCCGGGAGATGTCCTGGCCCACGCTCGCCGGCGCGCTCGTCACGGGCCTGGCCGGCCTGTTCGCCTGGACGCTCGGATGGCGGACGTTCCTCGGCGGCCTCGGCTCGCCCCTGCCGCTGAAGGTCGCCTACCGGATCTCGGCGGTGTCCCAGCTCGGCAAGTACGTGCCGGGCAAGGTGTGGGCGCTCGTCACCCAGATCGAGATGGCCCGCGAGCACAAGGTGCCCGCCGAGCGCAGCTTCGGCTCGACGCTGCTGGCCGTGGCGACCTCGACGGCCTGCGGGCTGGCCGTGGCGGCGGTGACGCTGCCGCTGACGTCGGCGGCGGCGCGCCGCGAGTACTGGTGGCTGTTCCTGCTCGCCCCGTTCATGCTCGCGGCGCTGCACCCGAAGATCGTGACGTGGGCGCTCGGCGTGATGCTGAAGCTCGTCCGGCGGCCGCCGCTGGAGCATCCCGTCAGCCTCGGCGTGACGCTGCGGGCCGTCGGCTGGACGGTCCTCGGCTGGGCGCTGTTCGGCGTTCACACCTGGCTGCTGTGCCTGGCCGTCGGCGGCGACGGCCCCGGGCTGCCGTTCCTCGCGACCGGCGCCTACGGGCTGGCGTTCGTCGCCGGGTTCCTCGTGTTCATCGCGCCGGGCGGCATCGGCGCGCGGGAGGCCGCGCTGACGGTGGTGCTGACGCCGGTGCTGCCGGCGGGCGCGCCGGTCGTCGTCGCGATCGCGTCCCGCGTCGTGCTGACGGTCGCGGACCTGCTCAACGCGGGCGCCGGCCTCCTCCTCGGCCGCCCCGCCCGCCGCCACCGCGCCGAGGCCGCGTTCCTGGCGGACGAGGGTGGGAATGAAGACGGACGCGCCGCACTTGTCAGGAACACGCAGCCTACGAAGGAGTGACCGTGACGGCCCCTATCAGCGTGACTGACGCCACGTTCGCCGAGGAAGTCCTGAACAGCGACGTGCCGGTGCTCGTCGACTTCTGGGCGGACTGGTGCGGCCCGTGCCGCATGGTCGCCCCCGTCCTCGACCAGATCGCCGCCGAGCAGGACGGCAAGATCAAGATCGCCAAGCTGGACTACGACGCCAACCCGCAGACGCCGCAGAAGTACGGCGTGATGGGCCTGCCGACGCTGCTGCTCCTCAAGAACGGCGAGGTCGTCGAGCAGATCGTCGGCGCCAAGCCGAAGCGCGCCCTGCTCAAGGTCATCGAACCGCACCTGTGAGCGCGGTGAGCGCCTCCAGATAGGCGGCCCAGACCGGGCCGTGGTCGACCGGGCGGACGCCGGAGCGCAGGCGCTCCGGCGTCCCCGGCGCGTAGAACCGGGTGAGGGCCTCGGCCAGCGCGGGCACGTCGCCGGGCGGGCAGATCAGGCCGTCCACGCCGTCGCGGACCTGCTCGGCGAACCCGCCGACGTCCGTGGCGATCACCGGGAGGCCGTGCTCGTAGGCCATCCACACGTTCTGCGAGGCGGTGGCCGTCCGGTACGGCAGGACGAGCGCGTCGGCGGCGGCGAACAGGCCGGGGACGTCCGCGGCGGGCACGTAGCCGGGACGCAGGTCCACCCGGGACGCCAGGTCGAGCGACCGGATCAGCTCGCGGGTCTCGTCCAGGCCGCCCCAGAACTCGCCCGCGACGGTCAGCCCGACGTCGCCGGGGCCTTCGGCGAGCGCGCGCAGCAGGACGTCCAGGCCCTTGTAGGGGCGGACGATCCCCCAGAACAGCAGGCGCCTGCGCACCTTGCCGTCCGGAGCGGGCGCGCCGCCGGACGCGGGCAGGTGGGCGGGCATCTCCGCGACGCGGACGGGACGCGGCGTCAGCCCCCGCGCCAGCTCCGCCTGCGCCTCCGAGTGGACGAGGACGCCGTCGGCCTTGCGGAGCAGCCGCCGCATCAGCGGTTCGTCGTAGCGCTTGCGCTCGTGCGGCAGGACGTTGTGGCACAGCGCCACGACGGGCGTCCGGCGCTTGAGTCCGGCGAGGATGCCCAGGTAGGACGGCACCTGGACGGGGCTCAGCACGGCGAGCACGACCAGGTCGTACTCTCGCAGCGCCTTGCCGGTGCGGTACCAGCCGTCCGGGCGGCGCCAGTCGAGGCGGTGCCGGGTGCCGGGGAACGGCTCGCCCTCCGGCTCGGAGATCGTCTGCTGCCCCGGGTACAGGAAGCCGGGGTACTGGGCGCGCCACGACTCGATGGCGACGTCGTGCCCGGCGGCGGCCAGGCGCCGCGCCAGCTCGGTGGTGTGGTGGGCGCCGCCCCCCTTGTACGGGAAGGCGGGGCCGACGACGGCGATCCGCACTAGACGTCGCCGCGCGATCGGACGATCAGGTCGGCCAGCAGCGCCAGCGACGCGATGATCAGCCCCGTCACGAAGATCATGATGGTGTTGTTGGCGAAGTAGCCGATGTGCACCACCATGTCGAACACGCCCTTGAGCAGGCCGATCCCGATCAGCCAGAGGGCGAGCGGCATCAGCACCTTGAGCGGGTTGAAGTACATCACCATCCGCAGCACCTGCAGGATGTAGCGGTAGGCGTCCTTGGTGAAGTGGAACTTGGACTTGCCGGCCCGCTTGGCGTAGTCGATCGGCATGTAGTGCACGGGGTGCTGGTTCGACAGGAACGCGATCGTGATCGTGGTGACGCAGGAGAACCCGGGCGGCAGCAGCCGCAGGTAGGGCAGGGACACCTCGCGGCGGAACGCGCGCAGCCCGGAGTTCAGGTCGGGGATCCTGGAGTTGGTGAGCCGCTCGGCGACCTTGCGGATGAACCACTTCGCGGGGACGCGCAGGAGCTTGTGCGTGCCCTCCTCGGTGGTGCGGGCGCCGACGACCTGGTCGACGGACGGGTCGGTGTCGAGGATGTCGACGAGGTCGGGGATCCGCTCGTTCGGGTACGACATGTCGGCGTCGGTCCACACCACGATGTCGCCGCGGGCCTGCTGGGAGCCGATCCGCCGGACCGTCCCGGACCCGCTGTTGTGCTGGAACGCCATGACCCGCATGTGCGGGAAGCGGGGCGCCGCCTCCTCCAGCCGGGCGAGGGTCTCGTCGGTGGAGCAGTCGTCGACCGCCAGCAGCTCATAGCTCTTGCCGCTGTTGTCCATGGCCTTCGTGATGCGCTCGACCTCGTCGATCACGTGGTCCTGCTCGTTGTAGCAGGGCAGGACGATGGTCACGTGGACGGGCGGCGCCGTGTCGGGATCGGCGGCGGGTTCGGCGGCGGGGGCCGTGGCCGGCACCGCGGCCGGCTCGCTCGCGGGGGCGGTGTCCACGGGGGCGGCGTCGCTCACGGGGTCGCTCACGGTTTCGGCCGGCTCGGCGCCTTCGGGCGCGGGCCGCTGCGCGGGCTCGGCGGGCTGGGTACTCACGCACCGCGAGAATACTCGCAACGGCGCACCCCGGCCGACTCACCGGCGGACACGGCGCGTGAACAGCGGGTGGCGGCGCCCCGGGGAGGGGCGCGTCAGGGGGCCGTCGGCTCGGCGATCCACACGTCGATGGCGAGGCCCCAGGACCCGCCCGGCGGCTCGTCGAGCGTGCGCCCGTCCTGCCGGGAGCGCAGCCGCATGATCTGGCGGGGGCGGCCGTACGGCGCCACCTGCTCGGGCTTGGACCCCATGACCACCGGGCGCCGTCCGGCGTCGCCGATCTTCCCGATGACGCGGCGGACGTCGGGCGGCGCGGCGAACGTGGCGGCCCGCGCGGCGGGCACCCCGCACATCCCGCGCAGGACCTGGAGGAAGCGGTCGGCGGTGCCGACCTCGACGACCACGACGGAGCGTCCCGGCCCGATCCGGTCGCACATCGCGTCGACGGCGCCGACCTCCTTCTGGTCGGTCCGTCCCACCATGTACGCGGCGGACGTGATGACGATCGGCACCAGCATCAGCAGGACGCCCGTGACGGCCGTCACCCGCACGGCCTTCCGCGAGTAGCCGAGCCGCCGCAGCCGCTTGGTGATCCACGCCGCCGCGAACACCGTGAACAGGAGCAGCCCGGGGATGACCAGGCCGATCAGCCGGCGGGACGCCCACGGGTGGTCCGGGGTGATGCCGGGCCTGATCAGCACCTGGACGGTCGTCCACACGATCACCGCGTAGGGCAGCAGCCATTCCGGCGACTGGCGGCGCATGAGCCGCCGCACGAGCAGCGCGGCGCCGAACGTGGCGAGCAGCAGCGCGGGGATGCCGATGTACCAGACGACCCAGTACAGCGACAGCTCCGAGTACTGCCGGGTGCCGTCCAGCGGCAGGTGGTCGAGCTTCTGGACGGCCTCGATGAACTGGGCGTTCAGCCGGTCGTCGGTGTTGGTCGGGACGCGGCGCACGGTCTGCACCAGCGGCCGGACGGCGAACGCGACCATCACCAGCACGGTGAGGATCGCGGCGGCGCCGGGCAGCCGGCCGCGCCCGAGCGCCGCCCCGGCCGCCCGCAGCCGGCGGCCCGTCACGTTCCAGCGGAGCGCGACGGCCAGCAGCGCGGTGCCGGCCACGATCGCGCCGGAGATCATCAGCAGCGGGTTCAGCGAGGCGTGCAGGTAGTCCAGGTAGGGGCGGGACTTCAGGTAGCCCTCGACGAGCCCGGCGGCGGCGCCGAGCGCGAGGCCGCCGGCGAGGGCGTAGCCGCTCCGGCGCCGGCGCGCGACGAGGAGCCCGGCGTACACCACGGCGGGCAGGATGTCGCGGATCCCGTCGATCCGGACGAGCACGATCAGCCCGAGCGCGAGGCCGCCGAGGAACGCCTTCGCCAGGGCCGCGCGGGGCCGCTCCGTGCGGGCGTCGTGCAGCAGCGACAGCCCGCCGAGCAGCAGGATCAGCGCCGGCGGCTCGCTGAAGGTGGACCGCGACACCCACAGCATCGGCAGGGTCAGCGCCAGCAGCAGTGCCGCGGCGGGCGCCCAGCGCGGGCCGACGAGCCGCGCGGCGAGGCCGCCGAACGCCAGCACGCTGCAGGCGCCGAGCAGCGGCGCCATCAGCAGCATCCCGTGCGTGCCGCCCGCCCAGCCGCCGAGCGCGAGGATCATCGGCAGGCCCGCCATGAACTGCGGGACGACCGAGCCGCCGTGCTCGTAGAAGGCGGGGCTGTCGAAGCGCAGCGCGGGGTCGCCGCCGCCGAAGGCCCAGAGCATCCGCGGGATCGGCAGCGAGCCGTGGTCCTGGAGCCAGGTCGCGAACTGCACGTAGGAGGCGGGGTCGCGGCGGACGATGATCTGTTCGGAGGACATCAGCGCCTCGAACACCAGGAACGCGACGGCGACCGCGATCACGCCGGCCGCCGACCACCACGGGGCGGGGCCGAGCGGGCCCTCTGCGGCCTGTTCGGCGGCCGGGTCGCGGGGCCGCCGCCGGAGGCCGAGCCAGAGCGCCGCCGCGGCGACCGGCACCCACAGCAGGATCGCCGGTCCCGGCCGGAGCACCCCGCCCATCAGCAGCGGAAGGCCCACCACGAGCCATGCCGCGACGAGCAGCGCCGGCGCCACGGTGATCCGGGCGAGCAGCCGACCCGCGTTCATGAACCCGCCCCGTGCTCGTCCGATCCGTGGTCATTCATCGGTGCGGAGCGTAGCGGGAACGGCCGGTCGGCGAGTCCCGGCCGGTCACGGGGCTCTACGCTCGCCCCATGAGCCACCGCGAACCCGCCGTGCCCGGACCCGCCGAACTGCTGCGGCGTCGGCTGGCCGACGACCCGTCCCGCCCGCTCGTCACCTACTACGACGACGCGAAGGGCGAGCGCGTCGAGCTGTCCGCGCGGACGTTCGACAACTGGGTGGCCAAGACCGCGAACTTCCTGGTGGACGGGCTGGCGGCGGAGCCGGGCGGGCGTGTCGTGCTGGCGCTGCCGCCGCACTGGCAGACCGCCGTGTGGCTGATGGCCTGCTGGTCGGCGGGGCTCGTGGCCGAGCCGGTCGACCCGGCGACGGTGCTGGAGCGCGACGCGGCGGGGGCCGAACCGCTCGAGGCGTCCGGGCCGTACATCCTGGCGGCGGCCGAGGAGGTGCTGGACGTGGTGCTGGCGGACCCGCGTGTGGACGGCGAGGCGGAGGAGATCGTCGGGCTCTCGCTGCACCCGCTCGGCGGGCCGCTGGGGGACTGCCCGGTCGGCGTCACCGACTACGCGGCCGAGGTCCGGTCGTACGGCGACCGGTTCGCGCCGGGCCCCGAGGTGACCCCCGGACTGCCCGCACTGGATGTGACAAAGACCACATTGACGGGTGCGGAGCTGGTGGCGGCGGCGCGCGCGGCCGCCGCGAAATGGGAGCTGGACGCGTCCTCGCGCGTGCTGGTCGACATGCCGTTCACCACCCTCGACGGGGTTATGGCGGGCCTGGTCGCACCACTAGCCTCAGGTGCTTCCGTCATAATCCAACGAAACTTTGACAAAGCCGCCCTAGATCGACGCTTGACCTTGGAGCATGTGACGGCGGTGGCCGGACTGCCCGGATGGAACGACGCATCCGGGTCCGTCCGCCGGCTCGGCTGACCTACGCTCTCTTTGCCCGCGCTTTGTCAACCGAGCCACGGCCAGCCCCGTCACAGCAGTACCGGACAGTTCCAGCAGAGCAGACCAAGCCGACCGACCCCCTGAAAGCGGGCCGCGCCCCCCGGACACGGAGCCGATGAACAGCAACCCGATGTACATGGAGTACGTCGACGACGCCGATCCGCAGCCGGCGCCGCGTCGACGCGGCTGGCGCATCCTCGGCTGGGTGTGCGTCGGACTGTCGGCGGTCATGGTGGCCGGCTCCCTCACGGCGTACGGCCTGTACCGCAGCGCGATGGGCAACATCAACCACGAGGACGTCAACTCGGCGATCGGCCCCAACCGGCCGAAGAAGCTGAACAGCGCGATGAACATCCTGCTGCTGGGGTCCGACACCCGCGCGGGCGCCAACGCCAGCTACGGCCGGTCGATGAAGAACGACCCGCCGCGCTCGGACACGATGATCCTCCTCCACCTGTCCCCCGGCGGCAGCCAGGCGATGGGCATCAGCTTCCCGCGCGACCTGATCGTGCACATCCCGCCGTGCAAGACCCACGCCGGCGGCATGTCGCCCGACCAGCCGAAGGCGCAGATCAACTCCGCCTTCACCATCGGCGGCGCCGCCTGCGTCATGAAGACGATCGAGGGCCTGTCCGACATCCGCATCGACCACTTCATGCAGGTCGACTTCACCGGGTTCAAGGCCATCACCAGCGCGGTCGGCGGCGTCCCGGTCTGCCTGCCGAAGGACGTGAACGACCCCAAGTCCAAGCTGCACCTGACCCGCGGCAGGCACGTCATCAAGGGCTCCACCGCGCTCGCCTACGTACGCGTCCGGCACGGCCTCGGCGACGGCTCCGACCTCGACCGCATCAAGCGGCAGCAGAAGTTCATGGGCGCGCTGGCGAACAAGGCCATGAGCGCCGGGGTGCTGAGCAACCCGACCAAGCTGATCCCGCTGATGAACGCGGCGACCAAGTCGCTCACCACCGACAAGGAGCTGACCCCGCAGGTCATGCTCAAGATCGCCCAGGGCATGCAGGGCATGACCTCGGGCAAGCTGCGCTTCGTCACCGCGCCCAACGGCCCCGACCCGTCCGACCCGAACCGGGTCGTGCTCAACTCCGCCGCGCAGCCGTTCTTCGCCGCGATCCGCAACGACAAGACGGTGCCGACGGAGAGCAAGTCGGCCGCCCCCAAGATCCAGCCCGAGCAGGTGCGGGTGCGCGTCTACAACGGCAGCGGCATCGCCGGGCAGGCCAGCCGCGTCGCCTCCGACCTGGAGGCCCAGGGCTTCCAGGTGACGGTCGGCGGCAACGCCGCCAAGACGAGCGCCACCAAGGTGCTGTACGGTTCCGGGGCGGACCAGCAGGCTCAGACGCTCACCGCGCTGATCCCGAGCAACCCCGCCCCGGCGGCGCGGACCACCGGCGGCACGCCCGGCGTGGTCGACCTGGTCGTCGGCTCGAACTGGACGGCCCTCAAGAACGCCAAGGGGGGCATCCCCAAGCAGCAGGGCGAGATCCGCGCCAACGACGACATCTGCAAGGGGGCTTGAACCGGCCGGCCATGACGTACACCAGCAGGCCCTCGGAGGCCGAGACGGGACCGCACGGCGCCGCCTGGACGGCGGCCGACCAGCGAACACCGGACGATCAGCGCGCGCCGGCCGTCCCCGACCCCCGTCCCGACCCGGCGGCGCCCGCCGCCCCGGGCGGCGAGCGCCAGGCGGCCGGGCCGGTCCGGATCTCCTCGCCGCCGAAGCCGCGCAAGGAGCGGGACCCGTACTTCGACAACGCGAAGTACTTCGCGATCCTGCTGGTGGTGTCGGGCCACTCGATCGCCAACCTGCAGAACGTCCCGATGGCCAAGGGCCTGTACATCTTCATCTACATGTTCCACATGCCGCTGTTCATCGTGATCACCGGCTACTTCTCGCGGAACTGGACGTTCTCCCCGGGCAAGGCCCGCAAGCTCATCACCAACGTCGGCGTCCCGTACGTGGTGTTCGAGGTCGCGTACTCGCTGTACGACTGGCTGGCGGGCCGCCACGACCTGGAGATCAGCCTGCTGAGCCCGTACTACCTGACGTGGTTCCTGTGCGCGCTGTTCCTGTGGCGGCTGTCCACCCCGGTGTGGCAGCAGATCCGGTGGCCGCTGGCCGTCGCGATGGGGTTCGCCCTGCTGTCGTACATGAGCGACCTCGGCAGCACCTTCGACATCCACCGGGTGTTCGGGCTGCTGCCGTTCTACGTCCTCGGCCTGAAGCTCAGGCCCGAGCACTTCGAACTGCTGAAGAAGCCGATCGCGCGCCCCATCGGGGCGGTCGTGCTCGTCATCGGGCTGGCGTGCTCCTACCTGGTGATGAAGCACATGTCGGTCAGCTGGATCTTCTGGAAGGACCCGCACTTCAAGCTGGGCGTCGGCGACTTCAAGGGCACCCTGATGCGGCTGGCGATGTTCGCGTCCGCCACCGTGCTGGTCGCCGCGTTCCTGACGCTCATCCCGCGCAAGCGGTACTGGTTCACCGCGCTGGGCTCGACGACGCTGTACTGCTACCTGCTGCACGGCTTCGTCACCCGGCTGCTGAACTTCACCGGCTGGTGGGGCGCGGACTGGATGCACACGCCGGGCGGGGTCGTCGCGGTGATCTGCGGCGCCGTCGTCGTCGGGACGTTCCTGTGCTCTCCCCCGGTCCGCCGGACCATGAGCTGGGCGCTGGAGCCCAAGATGACCTGGGTGTTCACGCCGCTGCGCCGGCCGAGCCGGGGCTAGCCGGCGGCACGGAACCGGAACAATCTCCCATCCGGCCCCAGGGCCGCCGATCGCGGACTAGAGTCGCCCTGCCCGCACGTGAACGGTTGTCACGGACGAAATGAATCCTTCGGAGACATGACGGAAACCCTCCCCCAGCCGCGCCCCCCGGAGCCGGGCCGCCCCGCCGACCCCGGCCGCTCCCTGGAGCCGGGCCGCCCGCCGGAGCCCGGCCGGCCCCTCGACGGCGGGCCGGTGCCCGCTCCGCGGACGGCACCGGCGCCCCCCGCTCCGCGCCGCGAGCGCGACCCCTACTTCGACAACGTCAAGTTCTTCCTCATCCTCCTGGTCGTCGTCGGGCACGTCTGGGAGGTCCTCCGGAACGGCAGCCACGCGGTGGAGGCCGCCTACACCCTGGTGTACGGCTTCCACATGCCGGTGTTCGTGTTCGTCTCCGGTTACTTCGCCCGCGGGTTCATGCGGTCGACCGACAAATTCCGGGTTGTTTTCCCCACCTTGGTCGTTCCGTACGTGATCTTCGACGTGCTTTACCGGTTGCAGCTCGTCGCCATCCGGGGAAATGAATTCCGGCTGCACGAACTTTTCCGTCCGCAGTTCCTGATGTGGTTCCTCGTCGCGCTGGTGCTGTGGCGGCTGAGCGCCCCGCTGTGGGGGCACCTGCGCCACCCGGTGGCGGTGTCGGTGGCGCTGGCGCTGGTGGCGGGGAGCTGGAGCTTCAACAGCGACTCGACGCTGTGCCGGGCGGCGGCACTGCTGCCGTTCTTCGTCCTCGGCCTGACCATCAGGCCCGAGCTGGCGCAGGCCCCGCGCAGCCGCGGGTGGACGCGCTGGGCCGGGTTCGCCGTGCTGGCCGCCGCCCTGCCGGTCGCCTACGTGTGGGAGCGCGGGACCGTGCTGCCCAGGGTCGAGCGGGGCGTCCTGCTGTGGAACGAGGGCTACGAGCACATGCACTTCGGTGCGCTCGAGGGCATGGGGTACCGGCTGCTGGCCATGGCGATCGCCGCCGTCCTCGGCGTCGCGTTCCTCGCGGCCGTCCCGCGCGGGCGGGCCTGGTACACCGCGCTCGGGACCCGGACGATGTACGTCTACCTGCTGCACGGCCTCATCGTGAAGACGCTGGACTACGGCGGCGTCTTCGACGCGCACTTCTTCGACACCCCGGCCGGGGCGGTCGCGGCGACGCTGGGGGCGCTCGCCGTCGGCGTGCTGCTCGGCACCGCGCCGGTGCAGCGGCTCACCCATTGGGCGATCGAGCCGAAGGGCCGATGGCTACTCAAGCCCTCTCATGGCAGGACATAAGATTTACCTGCCGGATGCGGGTATGATCCAGATTCATCGAGTAGTTGATTGGCGTTCGTGTGAGCAGTGAATACGACATCTCCCTGAGCATCATCGTGCCCGTGCACAAAGTGCAGGGGTACCTGCGGCAGTGCCTGGATTCGCTGCTCGTCCCGGACGTGCCGAATCTGGAGATCATCGGGATCGACGACGCCTCGCCGGACGCCTGCGGGGAGATCCTCGACGAGTACGCCGAGCGCGACTCGCGGCTGAAGGTGCGCCATCTGACCGAGAACGTCGGGCTCGGCGAGGCCCGCAACGTCGGGCTGGACATGGCGACCGGCGACTACGTCTGGTTCTTCGACAGCGACGACTACGCCACCGAGGGCGCCGTCAAGGCGATCTGCGAGCGGCTCGCCGAGACCCGGCCCGACGTGCTGATGTTCGACTACGCCCGGTCCTACTGGAACGGGCGGGTCAAGCGGAGCATCATCAACCACCTGTTCCGCGAGCCGCCCGCGCCGGAGGTGTTCACGCTCGCGGACCGGCCGAGCCTGCTGGAGATGTTCACCTCGATCTGGAACCGGGCGATCCGCCGCGAGTTCATGATCGAGCACGGGCTGCGCTTCAACAGCGGCTACTACGAGGACGTCAGCATCACCTACCCCGTCCTCATGGCCGCCGAGCGGGTCAGCTTCCTCGACCGGGTCTGCTACATCTACCGGCAGCGCCGCAGCGGCGCGATCACCAAGACGGCCAGCGACAAGCACTTCGACGCCTTCGACCAGTACGACCGCATCTTCGCGTTCATGGACCACCTGGGCCCGAGGATGGACCGGTTCCGCCCGCTGATGTTCGACCGGACGATCTGGCACCTGCTGGTCATCCTGGAGCGCGCCGACCGCGTGTACCCCTCGGAGAAGCCGCGGTTCTTCGCCGAGATGACCAAGACCTACAACCGCTACAAGCCGCCGGGGCACGTCCCGCCGGACGACGAGCCGAACCTGGCCGAGAAGCACCGGGCGATCGAGCGCGGCGACTTCCGGGCCTGGGAGCGCCTCAACACCCCCGGGCTCACGACGAAGGCGAAGAAGAGCGGCCGCAAGGTCCGCAAGCTGCAGAAGCGCGGCGTCGTCCGCTCCAAGGAGCTCGCCAAGGAGCGGTACTACGCGATGCGGCGGCACCTGCCGATCGAGGAGAACCTCGCGGTGTTCGCCGCCTACTGGTACCGCGGGTACTCCTGCAACCCGGCCGCGATCTACGAGAAGGTCCGGGAGCTGGCGCCGCACATCCGCTGCGTGTGGATCGTGAAGCCGGGCGCGCGCAAGACCATGCCGGAGGGCGTGGAGTACGTGGTGGCCGGGTCGGCGGAGTACTACCGGACGATCGCCGCCGCGAAGTACTTCGTCAACAACGTCAACTTCCCCGACAACCTCGTCAAGCGGCCGGGGCAGGTGCACCTGGAGACCCAGCACGGCACGCCCCTGAAGAAGATGGGCCTCGACCAGATGGAGTACCCGGTCGGCGCCGCCGACATGGACTTCAAGGCGCTCATCGAGCGGTCCGACCGCTGGGACTTCCTGCTGTCCGCCAACCCGCTGATGAGCGAGGCGTGGGAGCGGGGCTTCCCCTGCAAGTACGAGCTGCTGGAGATCGGGTACCCGCGCAACGACCGGCTGGTGCGCGCGACGCCGGAGGAGCAGGCCCGGCTGCGCGACGAGCTCGGCGTCCCCGAGGGCAAGACGGCGATCCTGTACGCGCCGACGCACCGCGACTACCAGCGCCGCTACGCCCCGATGTTCGACATCGGCCGCGTGATGGAGCAGCTCGGCGACGACCACGTCCTGCTGCTGCGCGCGCACTACTACTACAAGCTCAAGAACATGGCGGCGGACCTCGGCTGGAACGAGGAGCAGGTCATCGACGTCTCCAAGCACCCCTCCGTCGAGGACCTGATGATCGCCTCGGACGCGCTGCTCACCGACTACTCGTCGGTCATGTTCGACTACGCCAACCTCGGCAAGCCGATCGTCATCTACGCCAACGACTGGGAGACCTACAAGCTCACCCGGGGCGTGAACTTCGACCTGACCGAGTTCCCGCCGGGCGTGGTCGCCTACGCGGAGTCCGAGCTCGTCGAGGCGTTCGCGTCCCGGGCGGCGTGGGGCGACGCGGCGGCGAAGAACCTGGAGGCGTTCCGGGCGCGGTTCTGCCCCTGGGACGACGGGCACGCGGCCGAGCGGGCGGTGCGCCGGGTGTTCCTCGGCGAGCAGCTCCCGCCGATGCCGTCCGCGGCGCCCTCCCCCGACGCCTCCGCCGAGGCCTCCTCGGGGGCGTCCGGCCCGGCGTAGCGGCGGCGCGCCGGGGCGCCGCACCCTTTTCCTGACCGTCCGCGACCGGACCGCCGGCTCCGGCTCGCACAGCCCTCGAAGGAGTGGGCATGACCGCCCCCAGGATCAGTGTCATCGTGCTCTCGCACGGCGCGGGAGAGGACCTCGGCGACGCCCTGGACTCGCTCGCGGCCCAGACGTTCCGGGACCTGGAGGTCCTGGTCGTGGACGACGGCACGGGCACGGCCGCGCGGGCGGAGCTGCCCGACGACCGGTTCCGGATCGTCCGCAGCGGCGCGCCGAGCCGGGGCGCGGCCCGCAATCTGGGGGTGGCCGAGAGCCGCGGCGAGTTCCTGCTCTTCGCCGACCGCGGCGACCCGATGCCGCCGGAGGCGGTCGCCTCGCTGCTGACGGCGCTGGAGGCGTCCGGGGCGGAGTTCGCGACCGGGCCCGACGCGGCCCGCCGGTGGACGGGCCAGGTGTCGCAGTGGAAGGCGAGCGGCGACGCGCCGGCGCCCGCGAAGGCCACCGACCTGCACCGC
The DNA here is from genome assembly GCF_040299565.1 of Spirillospora sp. NPDC000708. NCBI lineage: Bacteria > Bacillati > Actinomycetota > Actinomycetes > Streptosporangiales > Thermomonosporaceae > Spirillospora > Spirillospora sp. NPDC000708. Next base: position 39,003 of record NZ_JBEPCJ010000024.1, on the reverse strand, counting down.
AGCCCGGACCTGCTGAACCGCCGCCGGATCGTCGGGTCGCTGTTCCGCCGCTCGTTCTGGGACGCGGCGGGCCTGGAGTTCCCCGACCTCGGCCGCTACGACGACCTGCCGGTCGTGGTGCGGGCGGTGCACCTGGCGAAGTCCGTCGACATCGTGCCGGGCCCCGTCCTGCACCGCCGTGGACCGCGCCATCAGCCGACCACCGAGCCGCAGGACATCGCGGACGGCTTCGGCGCGGCGAACCTCGCGACGTCCTGGGTCGCCGAGCGCGGCGACGTCAAGGAGCTGCGGCGGCTGCAGCTCGCCCTCGTCACCACCGAGCTGAAGATGTTCCTGGACGCCCTGCCGGACCTGTCCGGCGAGGAGCGGGAGCAGGTCGTCGCGCAGGCGGCGGCGTACGCCAAGGGCGTGTCGCCGAAGGTGTTCGCCGAGGCGCCCGCGCTGACCCGGCTGAAGTGGCACCTCGCGTCCGAGGGCCACACAATGGAGCTGGTGAAGGTCGTCCGGTACGAGCGGGGGAAGTCCTCGCCGTCGATCGTCCGCGACCCGCTGCGCCGCTACGTCGTGTACCCGTACTGGAAGGACGCGAAGCTCGACGTCCCCCGCGACGTGTACCGGGCGCGGGACGAGGTCAAGATGCGGGGCCGGGTGCACGCGGTGCGCTGGGAGGGCGACCGGCTGGTCGTCACCGGCGAGGCGTACATCAACTCGGTCAGCTCCCGCCGCCGCTGGACGTCGATCAAGGCGGTGACGCTGCGCAACGGCCGCCGCAAGATCCTCATGAAGGCGCGGCAGACCCCGAAGCCCGGCAAGGCGTCCGGCGGCTGGACCGGCTTCGAGTTCGCGCTGGACGCGGCGAAGCTGAAGGAGCGCGGCGGCTGGGCGGAGGGCACCTGGGAGGTGCACGCCTCGGTGCTGAACGCCGGCGTGTTCCGGCAGGGGCCGGTGCGCGGCGGCGGCTCGGGGACGGGCGCGCACCCGCCCTACCGGTACGTCGCCGACGACGTGCGCGTCGTCCCGAAGGTCGTGGACGGGTACCTCGTCGTGCAGGTGGAGCGGGTCCGGGAGCGCGCGACGGCGCTGCGCTGGGACGGCCCCGCGCTGCTCATCGAGGTCGAGGCGGACGGCGGCCCGCCCGCGGAGCTGGTGCTGACGCTCGGCGACGCGCGCGTGCCGGTGCCGGTGACGCAGCGGCCCGGCGGGTGGACGGCGCGCGTCGACCCGGACGCGCTGGACGTCGACATCGACCCCGACGCGATCGACGACACCCGCGACTGGACGCTGTCGGCGGACGGCCGGCCGCTCGTCCTCGCCGAGGGCGTGGAGGAGGCGCGGCGCACGTCCGGCGCGCTGGAGGTCAGCGCGGGCCACGGCCCCGGCGGGTACGTGCGGGTGCGGCGGGCGACGACGCGGCTGTCGGTGAGCGACTGCGTGTGGCGCCCCGACGGGACCCTGTCGCTGGCGGCGACGCACACGGCGCACACGGCCGGGCAGATCGTGGTGCGCGGCCGCGGGCGCCGCAAGGAGCACGCGTTCGACCTGGTCCCGGACGACTCGGGCACGCTGCGGGCCGAGGTGCCGGCGGCGGCGGTGCCGAGCGTCGCGGGGATCCTGCCGCTGCGGCCGGGCCGCTGGGACGTGCTGTTCCGGCCGCCGGGCGGGCGGGCCCTGACGGTCCGGCTGACGGACGCCGCGCAGCGCGCCCTGCCGGGGCCGCTGGAGGTGGCGCGCCGCGGCTACGCGCTGGAGACCAAGGACGGCCGGCTGGTCATCGCGGTCACCGGCGACGTGTCCGGCGAGGAGAAGAGCGCGGGCCCGAAGTACCGGGAGGAGGCGCGCCGCAGGGTGGCCCGGGAGGGGCTGCGCGACGCGGTGCTGTTCTCCTGCTTCAACGGGCGGCAGTTCTCCGACAGCCCGAAGGCGATCCACCAGGAGCTGCTGCGGCGCGGCACCGACCTGGAGCAGCTGTGGGTGGTGAACGACGCGCAGGCCGAGCTTCCGGACACGCTGAAGGCCGTCCGGCTGAACGGCAAGGAGTGGCAGGAGGCGGTGACGACGTCCCGCTACATCGTCACCAACCACCGGCTCGGCGACTGGTTCCAGCGGCACCCCGACCAGGTGGTGCTGCAGACCTGGCACGGCACCCCGCTGAAGAAGATCGGCCGGGACGTCAAGGAGGTCCATTTCGCGTACGCGCCGGGGATGAAGTCGGCGCTGCAGAGCAAGGAGAAGAAGCCCGAGGGCCCGGCCGTCCCGGAGTGGAGCCACCTGCTGTCGCCGAACCCGTTCAGCACGGAGATCTTCCGCCGCGCGTTCGCGTTCAAGGGCGAGATGCTGGAGGTCGGGTACCCGCGGAACGACCTGCTGTACAGCCCGGAGGCGGACGCGGTCGCGAGGTCGGTCCGGGCGCGGCTCGGCATCCCGGAGGGCAAGCGGGTCGTGCTGTACGCGCCGACGTGGCGCGACGACCAGTACTACAGCCGCGGCCGGTACAAGCACGACATGCGCCTCGACCTGGACCGCGCGCGCGCAGCGCTGGGCGACGACCACGTCCTGCTGGTCCGGCTGCACTCCAACGTGGTGGACGGCATCACCGAGGACGAGCACGGCTTCGTCCGGGACGTGTCGCTGTACCCGGACATCACCGAGCTGTACCTGATCTCCGACATGATGATCAGCGACTACTCGTCGGTGATGTTCGACTACGCCAACACCGGCCGGCCGATGCTGTTCTTCACCTACGACCTGGCCGACTACCGGGACCGGCTGCGCGGCTTCTACTTCGACTTCGAGGCGGAGGCGCCGGGGCCGCTGGTGGAGACCTCCGACGACCTGATCGACGCGATCCGCGACGTCGAGGCGGCGACGGCGGGGCACCAGGACCGGTACAAGGAGTTCCAGGCGCGGTTCTGCCCGCTGGACGACGGGAAGGCCGCGGCGCGCACCGTGGACCGGGTGTTCCCGCCCCAAGGGTGATCAACTGTCGCCATCCGTGACCGTCCGGCATCGATGCGTTGATAGGCTACCCGCCTGGCACAAGCGACATCGGGGAAGGCTGCGGACATTGGACGCGGTGGCCAACCATTGCCGCGTGGGCTCCGACGACCGCCTGCGCATCCGGTGGCACGACCCCCTGCCGGAGGGGCGGCGGGTCGTGCTGCGGCACCGGGCGTCGGGCGAGACGCGCCCGGTGCCCGTCGCGGCGGACCGGCGGTCGCTGGAGCTGCACGTCGGCGATCTGGCGACCGGCACCTGGGAGCCCCTCATCGAGGCGGACGCCGCGGCGGACGGGCCGGGCAGGGGCACGGGCGACGGCTCCGCCCGCCCGATCCTGACCGACGACCCGGGCTTCTCGCTGGACGGGCTGCGCGCCTACGCGGACCGTCCGCGCGACCGGGCCGTCCGGGCGGTGCGGACGCGGAACGGGCACGCCCGGCTCCGCGTCCGGACGGTCTCCCCGCACGCCGAGGTGGCGGCGGTGCATCCGCGCGACGGCGAGATCCGGATCGACGGGTGGCTCGCGTACACGGGCCCGCGCACCGGCGAGACGGCGCGGCTCGTGGCCGCGCCGCGCGACGGCGGCGCCGCGGTGACCGGGGAGGCCGCCCTCGACGGCACCGGCTTCCGCGGCCGCCTGGCGGTCGACGCGCTGGCCGCGGCGGAGCCCGCCCTGTGGGACCTGTGGCTCGACGTCGGCGACGTGCACGCCCGCCTCGGCACCTGGCTCGACGACGCGCCCGGCAAGCGCGGCAAGCTGTCCTACCCCCGGCAGGTCGCCGCGCCGGGCGGGCGGGAGATGGCCGTCCGGCCGTACTACACCGAGCGGGACCAGCTGGCGGTCTCCTGCCGCCCGGTGGGGGATGACGGCGCGTGAAGATCACGTTCCTGCTGCTGGAGGCCTTCTCCATCGACGGCACCGTCCGCTGCACCTTCACGCTCGCCGACGAGCTGTCGCGGCGGCACGAGGTCGAGGTCGTGAGCGTGCTGCGGGACCGGGACCGGCCCGTCCTGCCGCTGTCGGACCGGGTCCGGCTGCGGTCCCTGGTCGACGTGCGGCCCGGCGCGACCGTCCCGTGGCCGAACACCGCGCGCGCCGAGCGGCTGATGCCGGAGCCGTCCGCGATGGTCCACCCGGAGGAGCGCAGCTTCAACAAGTACAGCGCCTGGACCGACGACCGGCTCACCCGCTTCCTGCGGCACCTGCACACGGACGTGCTGGTCACGACGCGCGCCGGGCTCAACCTGGCGGCGGCGCGGCTGGCGCCCCGCCGGGTGGTCGTCGTCGGGCAGGAGCACCTCCAGCTCGGCATCAACGAGCCGGGGATCCTCGCGGAGATCAAGGAGTGGTACCCGCGGCTCGACGCGCTCACCTGCCTGACGGCCGCCGACCGGGCCGCCTACGAGGAGCTGCTGCCGCCGGGGTCGTGCCCGGTCCACGCGATCCCCAACGGCCTGCCGCCCCGGGTGCATCCGCGGTCCCGGCAGGAGAACCGGATCGTCGTCGCGGCCGGCCGGGTCGTATGGATCAAGGGCTACGACCTGCTGATCGACGCGTTCGCGAAGGTCGTGGAGAAGCATCCGGAGTGGAGCCTGCGGATCTACGGGGACGGGCCGCGGCGCGACGAGCTGCGCCGCAGGGCGACCCGCCTCGGCCTGTACAACAACGTCCTGATGATGGACCCCACCGACGACATGGAGGGCGAGCTCGCCAAGGCGTCGGTGCTCGCGGTGTCCTCGCGCGCCGAGTCGTTCGGGATGACGATCATCGAGGGGTTCGCGTGCGGGCTGCCGGTGGTCGGCTTCGACTGCCCGTGCGGGCCCCGCGAGATCATCACCGACGGCCGGGACGGGCTGCTCGTCCCGCCCGAGGACCCGGACGCGTTCGCCGGGGCGCTGCTGCGCGTGATCGAGGACGAGGAGCTGCGCCTGACGATGGCCGCGAACGCCGTCGCGGCGGCGACCCGGTTCGACATCGCGGTCGTGGCCGCCGCCTGGGAGCGGATGCTGGCGGACCTGCGCGCCCGCCCCCGCCGGACGAAGCGACGCTAGCGGGGGCGGCGCCAGCAGGGCGGCGCCGGCGGGGGCGGGGCTAGGCGCTGAGCGACTCCTCGGCGGCGGGCTCGTCGTCGTCCTGCCCGGGGCCGGGCTCGCCCACCGGGTCCTCGCGGACGCGGCGCGGCGACGGCAGCAGCGCGAGGCCCAGCGCCACGCACGCGAACGGCACGGCGGGCAGCACGTAGCGGTAGTCGAAGTCGGCGGTCGCCGCCGGGATGACCAGCAGCGCGAGGCTCGTCCCCCACGGCATCAGCGCGCCGGTCCCCCAGTGCCGGACGGGCCCGAGCAGCCGCCGCCGGGTGCGGCGCCGCCCGACGTGCGGCAGCGCGAACACCAGCCCGCCGAGCAGGACGAGCCCGAGGACGGTGCCGGGCATCGACATGCGGTCCTGGTAGGCCAGCATCTTCCCGGCCCACGGCTGGACGACCTTCGTCTCCCCGCCGGACGGGTCGTACTTCTCCGCGACGAGGGCCTGCTCGTCGTCCCACGACTCGCCCTTGGGGAACACGTACTCCAGCCACGTCCACGGCGTCGGGTACGGCTCGCGCTTCCAGTCGAAGGACCGCCAGGTGTCGCGGACCACGACGCGCGCGTAGTCGCCGGGCTGCTTCTCGATGGCCTGCTTCGTGAAGTCGCTCGCCATCCGGTTGGCCTGGTCGCCGGTGATCCAGCCGGGGATCCGGTGGAACGGGGAGTCGGCGGTCCACAGCACCACGAACGCCGGCGCGATCTGCGGGTCCTCGTCCGGCGGCGGGCACATGATCCGCAGCTCCGGGCTCGGCTTGATCTTGGCGCAGTCGGCGAACGCGGCGGTGCGGCCGTACAGCCAGATGGAACTCGCCTTGGACACGGTGAACTGGCCGTAGGTATCCTTGAACCAGTACATGTAGCCGCCGAGCGGCAGCACGAACGCGATCAGCGCGGCGACGAGCGGCCGCCAGCCCGCGCGGCGCAGCAGCATGCCGAGCAGGATCACGGCGATCAGCGGCAGGCCCGCCGAGCGGGTCACCGCGGCGAAGGCGGCGAACATCCCGGCGAGCGCGCCGAGCCACCAGGTCGCCCGGCGCCGCCACAGCGCCGCCGTCACCGCCGCGAGCAGCAGGAACGTGAAGAGCGAGTCGGACATGAGCATGTGCTCGAGGGCGATCTGGTAGCTGTCCAGCAGCACCGGCACCGTCAGCGCCGCGCCGAGCAGCCCGGGCACGAGGTACCGCCAGCCGAGCCGCCCCGCGCTCCCGTCCGGCCCGTTGGGCCAGGCCGCCCGGCCCGCCCGCCACACCAGCAGGTACACCAGGACGCCGCCGAGCAGCCCGATGGCGTGCTGCACCGACACCATCACGGTGAAGGAGTGGAACGGCTTCAGCGCCCACAGCAGGATCGGGTAGCCGCTCGGGCGCGTCTCACCGGGCCGGAGCTTGAGGGCGGCTTCGAGGTAGCTGGGCGAGTCGCCCGTCCAGTGCGGCGCGGGGTAGCCGCGGACCGCGATGATCCGGATCCAGGTGGCCGCCACGAGCACGCAGGCGAAGGGCAATTGGGCAAGAACTGCCATAGGTCTGACGCGCACCGCCAAAGCCTACCCAGCCACGCCCATCAAAACGATCTGGACAGGCGGTGCCGGCGCCCTGCTCGTCCCATGCGTCCCACTAACGGAGTCACGACTCGGTGACAATGCCGGAGACCGCATCCGGACAGCCGATACCATCGAGCGGTCCCGGGACGAAAGGAAACCCCTCCATGGCGAACTTCACGCTCGACGACGTTCGGCAACGGACGTACAAGGCGCGTGACGCGTGGTGGACGGTCCTGCTGGTCGACCCGCTCGCCGCCCGCCTGGTGAAGTTCACCGCGAACCGGACCAGGATCACGCCCAACCAGCTCACCGTGGGCGCGCTGATCCTCGGTCTCGGCGCGGGCGCCTGCTTCGCGGTGGCGTCGTGGCCGTGGCTGCTGGCCGGCGCGGTGCTGTACCACCTGTCGTTCACGCTCGACTGCATGGACGGCAAGATCGCGCGGCTGAAGGGCACCGGGTCGGTGTTCGGCGCGTGGCTGGACTACATCTTCGACCGGGTCCGGGTGCTGGCCTGCGCGATCGCGCTGATGGCCGGGCAGTACGCGGCGACGGGGAACGTCGCCTACGTGTGGACGGCGCTCGGCGTCGTCTTCCTGGACATGCTCCGCTACATGGACGCGCTGGAGATCTACAAGGTGCGCTCGCAGATGCGCACCACGCTGCTGGAGGCGCGCCGGGAGGCGGAGACGCTGGAGGCGGCGGTCCGGCGGGCCGACGGCGGCCAGGGCGGGCTGCCCGACGCGGGCGAGGTCGGCGCGGACCTGCGCTCCGCCGAGGGCGCGCTCGGCACCGACCCCGAGATGGAGGAGCAGGTCGTCGGCGACACCGAGCGCGCCAACGCCGACCTCCAGGCGGGCTTCTACAAGCGGTTCCCCTGGTACATCCGGATCCGCAACGTGCTGCTGCGGGGCCGGATCCGCCCGCACCTGATCAGCGGCATCGAGTTCCAGATGGGCGTGTTCATCGTCGCCCCGGTGATCGCCGCGGCCGTGCCGGGCGCGATCATCCCGGTCGTGTGCGTGAGCGCCGCCGGCATGCTGGCCTTCGAGCTGTTCATCATCTACAAGTTCTGGCTGTCCAGCCGGGACTACAGCCGCAGCCTCGCCAAACTGAACGGCACGATCGAGGGCTACCGGGCGCAGCTGCCCGCCGAGGAGCCGGCGCACTCCGGCGCCGCCGTGGTCGGCAGCTCCGGCTGACCCCGCCGCCGGCCTCCACGACTCGCGACGGCCCGGCGGGAGGCGCGCACCATGCGCGCTTCCCGCCGGGCCGTCCGGTGTTGGAGGTCACGGTCCTCGCCCGCGCCCGCCTACCGCCCCTGGCCGGCGGCGGTCCCGGTCACGGGGCGGCGGCGAGGAGGTCGGTCCACTGGCGGCAGACCTCGTCCAGCCCGTAGGCGGCGCGGACCTGGTCGCGCGCCAGCGCCGCGTCCGCCTCCCACCGGTCCAGCGCGACCGTGCCGGAGATCGAGGCGGCCATCGCGGACGGGTCCGCGTGGATCCACCGGGTGTCGTAGATCGTCTCCGCGCCGGGCCAGCCGAGCAGCGCCGGGACGGCCCCGGACGCCATGCCCTCGGCGGGCGCGAGGTGGAAGCTCTCGTCGTCGCTGGTGGACAGCACGAACCCGATCCGGCGCAGCCAGGACGCCACGTCGCGGCCGTAGGAGTCGAACACGACGCCGCCGGACAGGACCGGGGACCGGCGGATGCGGCGGAACACCTTCTCGTAGTGGGCGCGCTCCTCGTCCTTCTGCCAGATCCACCAGTACTCCCACGGCAGCTTGGACTTGACGAAGAGGGTGAAGCGCGGGTCGTCGCGGCGCAGCTCCTCCAGCGCGTCCAGGGCGAGGTCGAGGCGCTTGCGGGACGGCGCGATGCCGATCATGCCGAGGTGGTGCTCGGCGCCGGCGAGCTTCGGCCGGTCGAGCTGCCGGTCGTCCACCCAGTTCGGCACCGTGGTGATCTTGGACATCGGCCAGCCGAGGATCTCGTGGGTCAGCCGCGCGTAGTGCGGGCTGACGCAGATGACCTGGTCGACGGCGTCGATGTCGAGGTGCCGGGGCCAGCGCGCGTACAGCTCGAAGCGGTGCAGCCGGACGACGAGCCGCTGCCCGGGCCGCTTGCGCTGGGCGAACCAGATCGCGTTCGGCCCGCACCACTCGCAGACGATCACGTCGGCCCAGTCGACGAGCTCCTGGCTGCGCTCCTCGTCGTGGACGCGCAGCGCCGCCCACGGGTCGACGCGGACCTCCATGTCGGGCCGCGACCTGAGGTAGTCGAGCAGGCGGGTGAAGAACTTCAGGTCGTGGCCGGCGACGCCGACGCGCAGGCGCCGCCGCCCCTCCGCGGGCTCCGGCGGGGCAGGGACGTCCGAGGCGGCGGAGCTCCGCGCGTGCTCCTCGGCGGCGGCGAGGACGGCGGCGGACGGCTCCGGGAACGTCTGCGCGAGGCAGTCGCGCAGGCGCCCGGCCGCGGCGTCCAGCGTGAACCCGGCGGCGGCGGTCCGGCAGCGCTCGGCGGCGAGGGTGTAGGCGTCGGGGTTCTTGCCGATGATCGTCAGCGCGTCGAGGACGTCGTCCTCGGTGGCGGAGAACAGCGGGTAGTCGACCCCGAACAGCCGCTCGTGCATCGGCGTGCGGTTCAGCACGACGGGGACGCCGAGCGTCCCGCACTCCAGCACCTTCGTGGACAGCTCCAGGCTCGCGTCCATCTCCGGGTGCCGCCAGGACAGCCCGACGTCGGACGCGGCCGTCAGCCGCATCGCCTCCGCGCGCGGGTGGCCGCCGTGCCAGACCACGCCCTCCCCGGACTCCAGCGCGGTCCGCATGCGGGTCGCGAACCCGGGCTCCTTCGGGTCGTCGTGGATCTTGTCGCCGACCATGTGCAGCTCGGCGTCCACGCCCCGCATCGCGAGCAGGCGCGGCAGCGACGTCATCTCGTAGGTGTTCCAGCGCGGCGCGAACTTGCCGGTGTAGACGAGCTTGAGCGCGCGCCCGTCCGGGGTGCCGTCGGGGCGCGGTTCCAGGCCGTCGGGCAGCACCACGACGGGCGGGAACAGCACGCTCTTGCCGGCCGTCGCGGGGACGGCGCTCTCCAGGAAGCCCCGCAGCTCCTCGGTCTGGCAGAGCAGCACGCGCGACGCGTCCGCGATGCGGCGCAGCTCGCCCTTGGCGGAGCCGGTGAACTCGGCGGCGGACTGCGGGACGTCGGTCAGGTACGTCCACAGGCGCCCGGCGAGCGGGCCGCCGGACAGCTTGCCCGCGAGGCGGCGGCCCCGCACGACGACGAGGTCGAACGGTTCCGGCTCGTCGACCCGGGCGAGGATCGCGGCGGCCTGCTTGGCCGGCATGCCCGCCTCCCCCGCGACCAGGCCCTCCGCGTGCGGGCTGCGGACGGTCACGCCGGGCAGGGCGCGCAGCGGGTCGACCAGCCGGCCGGTCCGGACCGGGGCCTTGAGCACCAGGGTCACCGCGCAGCCGGCACGGGCCAGCGCCTGGACCATGCCCTGGGCCCAGATCGCCGATCCGTCGATCAGGTTCAGGTCGACGTCGCCGTAGACGAGGGCGCGAGGTGGCACAGCAGTTCCTTTCAACGAGGCAGCGTCATTTCCGGGGGCGGACCCCCGGACCCCCCGGGCCGCGCCCGATGAGAGGGTTCGAGCAGGTCGTGCAGCCGGTCCGGCGTGGTGGCGGCGGCGTCCCAGTCCAGGAGCGCGAGCGTGGCGGGCGGCGCCTCCCCCCACAGGACGAGCGGCAGCGAGCGGGCCGCGGCGATCTGGCGGACGTCGTGGAGCGCGCGGTCCCGGTCGTACATGCCGGGGACGCCCAGGTAGGCCCAGGGGCCGCCGGGCTCGCCGGCCGCCGCGTCGACGACGACCAGGTCCACGTCCGCGGTGTCGAGGACGATCGTGGCGTCGTGCGGGTAGAGCGGGATCACCTTGGCGTGCTCGCGGAGCGCCGCGGCCGTCGCCGGCGCGAAGATCCCCGCGATGACGATGCCCTCGTACGGCGCGGCGGCGAGCAGCCGGTCCTCGGGCCGGTCGATCCGGTCGAGCTGGAGCCGCTCGCTCCCGGACGGCGGCGGCCCCTGCTCGGGGCCGTTCCGCTTGCGCCAGAGCCGGTACAGCTCCTTCGGCAGCCGCGTGCCGCGGCGGCGCGGGTTGCGCGCCGCGCCGGCGACGAGCCGGCCGAACTGCAGGGCGACCGAGGTCTCCAGGGCGCCGAGGCGCCGCTCCAGCTCCTGGACGCGCGCCTCGCGCTCCCGCAGGGCGGCGCGCAGCCGCGCCGCCTGCCGGTTCGCCTTCGCGCCGTCGGCTCCGCTCATCCGAGGGCTCCGTTCTCGCCGAGGAACGCCATGACCACTTCCGCGATGCGCGGGCCGGCGTGGCCGTCCCACAGCGGCGGCTTGCGGTCGCCGGCCTGCGCGCCGGACTCCAGGACCTTGCGGACGCCCGGCACCAGCTCCTCGATGGTGACGAGCCGGTTGGTCCCGTGGGTGATGGTGATGGGCCGCTCGGTGTTCGGCCGGACGGTCAGGCACGGCACGCCGAGGATCGTCGTCTCCTCCTGCAGGCCGCCGGAGTCGGTGACGACCGCCGCCGCGCCGCGCACGGCCGCGATGAAGTCGATGTAGCCGAGCGGTTCGAGGACGTGCACGCGGTCGTGGTCGCCGAGCCCGGCGGCCAGCAGGTTCGCGCGGCCGCGCGGGTGCACCGGGATGACGAGGTCGGCCAGGTCGGCGACGCCGTGCAGGTGCCGGACGAGCGCGGCGGCCGTCCCCGGCGCGTCGACGTTCGCGGGCCGGTGCATGGTCGCGAGGACGTACCGGTCCGGCAGCCCGTGCGCGTCCCGGACGCGTCCGGTGTCGAAGGAGTCGAGGTTGGCCAGCAGCGTGTCGATCATCGGGTTGCCGACCAGGTGCGCCCGCTCCACCGGGACGCCCTCGTTCGCCAGGTGCCCGATCCCCTCGGGGCTCGTCACCAGGCAGATGTCGGAGAGCTGGTCGGTGAGCCGGCGGTTCACCTCCTCCGGCATGGTCATGTCGAAGCTGCGCAGCCCGGCCTCCACATGGGCGACCGGGATGTGCAGCTTGGCCGCGACCAGCGCGGCGGCGATCGTCGAGTTCACGTCGCCGTACACGATGACGAGCACCGGTGAACGGCTCGTGAACTCCCGTTCAAGGCCGACCATGAGGGCGGCGGTCTGCTCGGCGTGCCCGCCGGAGCCGACGCCGAGGTTCACGTCGGGCTCGGGCAGTCCCAGCTCGTCAAAGAAGATCTCCGACATCCGGGCGTCGTAGTGCTGCCCGGTGTGGATCACCGCCTGGTCGGCGCCGGCGGCCCGCAGGGCGCCGATGACGGGCGCCGCCTTGACGAAGTTGGGGCGCGCCCCGAGGACGTGCACGATGGGTGACACCACAATTTCCCTTCTGTTCATCAGGGTTGCCTACGCTCCGTCGCCGTGCGGAACCTTGCCCTGAAAAAGCCGGTTTACCTGCTGGGACTCACCTGGCGTCAGATCCGCGACGATCCCGGGCGGGCGCCCCGGCTGGCGGTGCGGCTGCTGGCCCGGGCGGCGCCCGGGCCGCTCGGCGGGCGCCGGCTGCGCCGGTCCCGGCTGGCGGTGCCGCGGCCGCGCGGCGCCCGCCGGGAGAACGCGGAGCTGCGCGCGCTGCTGGCGCGCACCCCGCCGGTCTCCGGCGGCGCCGCCCGTCCCCGGAACGGTTCCGGGACGGGCGTGCTGCAGTTCGTGACGAACGCGCTGCCGGCCACGAACGCCGGCTACACCGTCCGGACGCACCGGATCGCGCTCGCGCAGCGGGAGGCCGGGTTCGACACCCATGTCGCGACGCGGCTCGGGTACCCGCTCAGCCAGGGGCTCGGCGACGCGCGGGCCCGCGTGGACGTCGACGGCGTCCCGTACCACCGGCTGCTGCCGTGGCTGCCGCCCGCCGGTCCGGTGCGGGCCGTCGAGAAGGGCGCCGACCTGGCCGGGCGGCTCGTCGAGGAGCTGCGCCCGGACGTCCTGCACGCGGTCAGCAACCACCTGAACGCGGCGGTCGCGCTGGAGTTGGGGCGCCGGTACGGGCTGCCCGTCGTGTACGAGGTGCGCGGGTTCCTGGAGGACTCGTGGCTGTCGCGCGACCCGGCGCACAGCGCGTCCGACGAGTTCTACCGGCTGACCCGCGAGCTGGAGACGCGCCGGATGGCCGAGGCCGACGCGGTCGTGACGCTCGGCGAGGCGATGCGAGCGGAGATCGCGTCCCGCGGCGTCCCCGAGGAGAAGATCTTCGTGGTGCCGAACGGGGTGGACGAGGCGTTCCTCGAACCGCTGCCGGACGCCTCCGGCCTGCGCGCGGAGCTCGGCATCGCGGCGGACGCCACCGTCGTGGGCCTGACGTCGTCGTTCTACGGCTACGAGGGCATCGACACGCTGATCGACGCGGCGGCGCTGCTGCGCGACCGCGGCGCGCCGGTCACGCTGCTGCTGGTCGGGGACGGACCCGAGCGCGGCGCCCTGGAGCGGCGGGCGGCCGGGCACGGCGTTCACGCCGTGTTCACCGGGCGGGTGCCGATGGGTTCCGTTCGCCGCTACCACGCGCTCCTCGATGTCTTCGCGGTCCCGCGCCGGGCGGACCGGGTCTGCCAATTGGTGACGCCCCTCAAGCCGCTGGAGGCGATGGCCGGGGGAATCCCCGTCATAGCCAGTGATGTCAGGGCACTTCGCGAAATCGTGGAACCCGGCGTGACCGGCGCGTTAACAGTTCCGGAAAACGCGGAAGCATGGGCGAATTGTCTGGAAGAGCTGGCTTACAGTCCCGAAAGAAGGCGAAAAACAGGACAGCGGGCCCGGGAATGGGTTCGGGCGGAACGCACCTGGCGGGCCGTCGCGACGGGATACCGGGCCGCCTACGGCCAGCGGCCCCCGATGGGGCCGTAGCGACCGACATCGCCTCGATCGAACGAATCGCCATACCTGACATCCGGGAGCGCGCCGGGCGCGCGCACCGATCTCGAAGGGAGCCGGGCATGGATCTGGTGGTCATCGGACTCGGCTATGTGGGACTTCCGCTCGTGCGGGAGGCGTGCCGGGCCGGGCTGCAGGTCGGCGGTCTGGACCGTGACGCGCGGGTGGTGGCCGGGCTGAAGGCCGGGCTGTCGCACATCGACGACGTGACGCCGGCCGAGGTGGCCGACATGCTGGCGGCCGGGTTCGCGCCGAGCCTGGACGAGGACGTCCTCGACGGCGCCCGGACCGTGGTGATCTGCGTGCCCACGCCGCTGTCGCCGGACGGCGGTCCCGACCTGACCGCGGTGCGCGGCGCCGCCGAGACCGTCGCGCGGCATCTCCAGCCCGGCGCCCTGGTGGTGCTGGAGTCCACCACCTACCCGGGCACCACCGAGGAGGTCGTGCGTCCCATCCTGGAGACCTCCGGGCTGGTCGCGGGCGAGGAGTTCCACCTGGCGTTCTCCCCGGAGCGGATCGACCCGGGCAACGCCGTCTACGGGGTCCGCAACACCCCGAAGATCGTCGGCGGGCTCACCGCGGCCTGCGCGACGGCCGCCGCCGCGTTCTACGGCAAGTTCGTCGAGCGCGTCGTGCAGGCGAAGGGGACCCGCGAGGCCGAGATGGCCAAGCTGCTGGAGAACACCTACCGGCACGTCAACATCGCGCTGGTCAACGAGATGGCGGTGTTCTGCAACGAGCTCGGCATCGACCTGTGGGACGCCATCGACTGCGCCGCCACCAAGCCGTTCGGGTTCCAGGCGTTCCGGCCCGGCCCCGGCGTCGGCGGGCACTGCATCCCCATCGACCCGAACTACCTGTCCTACAAGGTCCGCTCCCTGGGCTACCCGTTCCGGTTCGTCGAGCTGGCCCAGGAGATCAACGACCGGATGCCCCGGTACGTCGCCGAACGCGCCCAGCAGCTCCTCAACCGCGAGGGCCGCGCGCTGAAGGGCGCCAAGGTGCTGCTCCTGGGCGTCACCTACAAGGCCGACATCGCCGACCAGCGCGAGTCGCCCGCCCGGCCCGTGGCCCGGCGGCTGGCGCGGCTGGGCGCGGACCTGTCCTTCCACGACCCGTTCGTCACGGAGTGGCAGGTGGACGGCGCTGCGGTGCCGCCCGCCGAGGGCGACCTGCCCACCGCGCTGGCGGACGCGGACCTGGTGATCGTGCTGGCCGACCACGCGGCCTACGACGCCGAGACCCTGACCCGGCACGCCCGGCTGCTGTTCGACACCCGCGGACGCACCAGGGACGTGCAACTCGAAACCGTCGAACTGCTCTAGCGGGACGGCGCTCTGGCGGACCGGCACGAGTCGCCCGCGGCCGTCCATATCGCGGACAAGGGGAATTCATCAGTGATTTCCATGGGCGACGAAGACTCGAGCAGCAGGCGATTTTACCGGCACCTTGCGGAGTGAGTGAAATGCGGATCTGTGTTTGCACGGTGGTGCACCATCCGGAGGATGCGCGCATTCTGCACCGGCAGATACGCGCGCTCCTCGACGCCGGCCATGAGGTCACCTACATCGCGCCCTTCCGGGCGTGCAACGTGACCCCCTGGCGCGAGGTCAGCCCCGTGGACGTCCCGCGGGCCACCGGGAGGCGCCGCCTCCGGGCCCTGCGGGCCGCCCGCCGGGCCATCGCCGAGCACGCCGGCTACGCCGACGTGATCCTCCTGCACGACCCCGAGCTGCTGGTCGCGCTGCCCAGCGAGGCGCACCGCCGGACCGTCGTGTGGGACGTCCACGAGGACACGGCGGCGGCGCTCACCGCGAAGGGCTGGGTGCCCGGGCCGGTCCGCCCGCTGCTGCGGCCGGCCGTCAAGCGGCTGGAGCGGCGCGGCGAGCGGCGGCTGAAGCTGCTGCTCGCCGAGGAGGGGTACCGGGCCCGGTTCCGCGGCGACCACCCGGTCGTGCCCAACACCACCTACGTCTCCGACCTGCCGCCCGGCCCGCCGGACGACCGCCGCGCCGTCTACGTCGGCAACCTGTCGGTGGCGCGCGGCGCGCTCGACATGATCGAGATGGCGCGGCTGCTGGCCCCCGAGGGCATCACCGTCGAGCTGATCGGCTCCGCCGACCCCGACGTGCGGCCCGCGCTGCGCGAGGCGCAGCGCACCGGGGTCCTGCGCTGGTACGGGTTCGTCCCGAACGACCGGGCGCTGCGGATCGCCGAGGGCGCGATGGCGGGGCTCGCGCTGCTGCACGACGAGCCCAACTACCGGCACTCGATGCCCACGAAGGTCGTGGAGTACATGGCCCGGGGCGTCCCGGTGATCACCACGCCGAACCCGCCCGCGGTGGACATCGTCGACCCGGCCGGCTGCGGGCTGGTCGTCCCGTTCGGCGACCCGGCCGCCGCCGCCGAGGCGGTCCGGCGGCTGCGCGACGATCCGAAGCTGCGGGTCGGCATGGGCCAGCGCGGCTACGCGGCCGCGCGCGCCCGCTTCCACTGGCCGGTCCACGCCGAGCGCTTCGTGGCGCAGCTGGAGGCGTGGGCGGGCCGCAGCACCTCCGTCGTCACCGACCCCGTCATCGCCCCGCACCCCATGGCGGGACCGCTGCCGGAGCCGATGTCCGAGCAGCTGTCCGAGCCTCTTCCCGAAGCCGTACCGGACTACTGACAGGTCCGCCGGGGCCCGCGGCGCGGCCCGGTCAGGTGCCCGCCGACCAGGTCTGGAGGCGGCCGGCGACGGACCGGGCGAGGCGGGCCGCGGCACCGGGCGGGCGGTCCACGTCCACGACCACCACGGCCCGGCCGACCCGCAGCGCGATCATCCCGGCGGTCGGCCCGAGCTCGTAGGCCCGCCCGGCGGGGATGTCGGGGCGCTCCCGCGCCTGCGACTGGACCGCCTCCAGCGCTTCGAGCATCCGCTCGGCCGCCTCGGGCGTCTCCGCCACCCAGCGCACGCTGACCGTCAGCCCGCGGACCGCCGTCTCGGGCACCGCGTCGTGCCCGGCCTTCGCACCGCCGGAGGCGTGCGGGGTCGGCGACGTCCCGGCCTTGCCGGCCGCCTTCCCGGTCGCCTTGCCGGTGGCGCTCCCCTTGGGGGACGGCGTCGCCGACGGCTTCGGACCGCCGGACGGCCGCCCCTCACCCGGCCTCTTCCCGGCCGACTCGTTCCAGGTCGTCTCGTACGTGCAGGACACCGGGCGAGGCAGCGTCACGCCGCCGACGCTCGTCCGGGTGGGCCGGGCACCGCGGTCGTCGGCGTGCACGGCGGCCAGGTCGGCCTTCTTCAGCAGCGAGCAGGCGTCCGGCCAGTCGTCCACCGGCACGCCGCCCAGCTCGGCGGGGCCCGTGCCGTCCGGGCCGCCGCGCAGCGCGACCAGCCGCGCCGCGCCCGCCGGGCGCGGCGCCGCCTCCGCGACCGCCGCGTACAGCAGCCCGCCCGCCGCCGCCAGCCACGGCCGCGCGCCGGGCAGGTCCGGGTCCGTCGCGAACGGCGCCGGGGTCGTGGACGCCCGGCCGTCCGCCGGGTCCACGACGTCGACGCCCGCCGGGAGGAGCTGGTCCGCCAGGCGCGGCCGCAGCGCGTAGACCATGCCGCCCGCCTCCGCCAGCGCCGCGTATCCGGGGACGTCGCGCGACCACGCCACCGTTCCGGACGGGACGTCGACCGCCTCCATCCGGTCGGTGCCGGCGCCCTTCCCGTCCTGGTGGCGGACGACCACGAGCCGCCCGCCCGCGAGGACGGCCGGGCACATCCGGTCGCCGCACACCCCGTCGCCGTCCCACTCGGCGATCCGGTCGCCGGCGGCGGTGAACGCGCGCAGCGCCGCCCCGTCCGCGACGAGGACCGCGCCGTCCAGCACCCGCACCTCGGGGGACTCCCCCGCCGCGAGCGTCCGGCTCCACAGGACCCGCCCGTGCCCCGGGTCGACGGCCAGCAGCCGCCCGGACTGCCGCGGGCAGCCGACCGCGAGCGCCGCGAGGGCGTCGCCCCGCCGCCCGGGCGCGGCCCCGCCGTCCGCCGGATCGCCGGCCGGGTCCAGGGCGTCCGAGGGCTGCGCCGCGCCCTCGAACAGCCGGCAGCCCTTCGGCAGCGGCGTCCGCCACAGCCGCTTCCCGCTCAGCGCGGACACGCCGTACAGGGTGCGGCGGCCGTCGTCGGTGGTCAGCACCACCCCGGCGCCGGCGGGCCAGCGCAGCGTCGCGCGCGACACCGCCGCGGGCCGCTCGCCGTCGCGCCGCCACAGCTGCGCGCCCGACAGCTCGTCGAACCCGACGAGCAGCCGCTCGCCGCGCCGCCCGTCCCGCTCGAAGTAGGCGACGAGGCGGGACCGCGTGGACGTCCAGCCGAGCAGCGTCCACCCGGTGCGGCGGTAGCTCCAGCGCGCGGCGCCGTTCCGCGCGTCCCGGACCACCAGGCCGCCGCCGGACGCCGCGACGACCTGCCCGTGCGCCACGTCGTAGGCGACGCCGTCGTACCCGGCGGCCGATCCCCGGTGGATGCGCGTGGTGTCCTCCCAGCTCACCGCGAGCGGTCCGGGCGGCGGGCCGACGTCGGTCTGCGGCGCGACCGGCTGCGAGGTGACGGTGTGGCGGACCTGCCACCACTCGGCGTGCAGGACGAACCGCTCGACGAGGACCGCGCACAGCGCGACGGCGAGGGCGCCCGCGACGAGGCCGAGCGCCACGCGGACGCCGCCACCCGGCCCCGGCCGGCCGTCAGGCCGCCGCCGGCTCCCGCCCACGCCCGTGCCGCCTCCCTGTTCCGCCGACCGCATGTCCGTCCACTGGCCGCATAGTGTGGACCCCCACCTTGCCGTGTCGCGCCCGCCCGCGCGACACGGCCCGGACAGATTCGCCCGGGGACGCCCCGCCCTCCCGGGCCGGGCACCACCGGAACCAGCAGGGAGGGCACGTGGAGGTCTTCACCCGGTGGCGCACCTGGGACGCCGCCCGCGCGGACCTGGAGTCGTCCGGCGACGGCGCCCGCGTCGACCTCGGCGCGCTGGCCGCTGCGGCGGACGCGGCGCGGCGCTGGCACGGCGACCAGCGGCGCCCGACCGGCGACCCGTACGTCGAGCACCTGCTGGAGGCCCTGGAGGTGCTGGTCCGCGGCGCGGGCGTCACCGATCCGGCGATGCTGTCCGCCGTGCTGCTGCACGACGTGGTGGAGGACACCCCGGCCACGCTCGCCGACGTCGAGGACGCGTTCGGGCCCGAGGTGACCGAGCTGGTCGACTGGGTCACCAAGCCGCCGGCGGGCGGCGCCGGGCGGCAGGCGAAGCGCGCCGCGAAGTCCGCGTACCTGCGCCGGCTGCGGGACGCTCCGCCGGAGGCGGTCCTGGTGAAGCTCGCCGACCGGGTCAGCAACGTCCAGCGGCTGGACCGGATGCCGCCGGACTTCCAGCGCCGCTACTACGCCGAGACGGTCACCTACATCGTCCCGCTGGCCGAGCCGCACCCGTGGTTCGCGGCCTGGTACGCCGAGTGGCGCGAGGCGTTCTCGCACCTGCGCTAGCCCGGCCGATGACCGGTCGGTCACAAAGTGGGATGATCGGCGCATGGAACGCGAGTGGGTGGTCGAGGAGAGCGTCGCGATCGAGGCCGGCACGCGGGCGGTCTACGCCGCGGTCGCCGACCTGCGGCGGATGCGCGAGTGGAGCCCCGAGGTCTTCGCGACGTGGATCCGCGGGCGGGCCGTCCGGCCCGGCACGAAGTTCGTCGGGTTCAACCGGCTCGGCTGGCGGGTCTGGTTCACCACCTGCGAGGTGACGGTGGCCGTCCCCGGCGAGGCGTTCGCCTTCCGCGTGTCGAGCTTCGGCCTCCCGGTGGCGCTGTGGGGCTACCGCATCGAGGACGTCGGCGGCGCGGACGGCGCCCGGACGCGGCTCACCGAGTACTGGGAGGACCTGCGGCGCGGCACCCGCGGCGCGGGGCTGGTCTCGCTGCTCGGGAAGGTGTTCACGGGCGTCCCGGCCGAGGAGCGCGCCGCGCTCAACCGCGCGGGCATGCGGGCCACCCTCGGCCGGATCAAGGCGGGCGTCGAGCGCGGCTGAGCCGGGCGTCGAGCGCGACCGGGCCGGGTCGCGCCACCGGGAGGGCGGGCCGCCCTTGGCAGCAAAACGAGAACCTGTTCTACTTACCGGTGTGACAAGTGCCGCGCAAGTCCATCCGATCCAGGGGCACGAGGTCGCGCTTCCGGTACAGATCCGGGACGCCGCCGTCGCCTCGGCCATGTTCGCCGTCCCGGCCGCCGCCGCGCAGGCCGTCATCGCCTACTCCGGCCTGGAGATCGCCGAGGTGTGGCCGGGCCGAGGAGGCAGGTCGGGGTCGGTCGGCCGGGGAGGAAGAGCGATCTGCTCGCTGGCGTTCGTCCGCTACGCCGACGGCGACCTCGGGCCGTACCACGAGTTCGCCGTCGCGTTCCTCGTGCGCCCGCCCGGGACGCCGCCGCCGTCCGGCAGGCTCGGGCGGCTGCGCGGCATGCGGGACGTGGGCGCGTTCATCCACTGGCTCCCCGTGAACCAGGAGTTCACCCTGGAGTGCGGGCGCAGCATCTGGGGCTTCCCCAAGGAGCTCGCCGACATCCCGATGGACCTGGCCGGACGCGTCAAGCGGTGCGCCGTGCGGTTCGGCGGCCGCACCGCCATCGAGGTCGCCGTGCGGCCCGGCGCGCCGATGCCGGGCGGCGCCGGAGCGCCCAAGGTGGACGCGTACTCGTGCCTGGACGGCGTCACCCGCCGGACGCCGTGGACGCTCACGCCGTCCGACGTCCGGATGCGCCCGGGCGGCGCCAAGGTCGTCTTGGGCGACCATCCGGTGGCCGAGGAACTGCGGTCTCTGGGCCTGGACCGGGCGCGCGCGCTGAGCAGCACCACGGTCGGGCACCTGTCGATGACCTTCGACCCGGCCGAGGAGGTGCGCCCATGAGGCGGACGGCCCTGGTCGCCGGCGCGGCCCGCGGCGTCGGGGCGCTCGCGGCGCGGCGGCTCGCCGCGGCGGCATGGGACGTCGTCGCCGTGGACACCGACGAGGTCGGGCTCGCGGCCACCGCGCTGCGCTCGCCGAACACCCACGTCCGCACCTGCGACGTCACCGACCCCGAGGACGTGGCGGACATCCTGGGCGTGACCGGGGCCGTGCACCGGCTCGTCATCGCCCCGCCGCCCGCCTACGCACCGCCGCCCGCCAACGCACCGCCCGGCGCGCTGGAAGCGCCGCTGGACGAGGTCATGCGGCGCGCGTTCCTCGGTCCCGCCGCCCTCGTGAGCGCGGCGCTGCCCGGGATGCTGGAGCGCGGCGCGGGCGAGGTGATCGTCATCGTGCCGTCCGGCGCGTCCCCCGCGACGGCCGCCGCGTCCGCCGCCGCCCGCGCCTACGTCGAGACCCTCGCGGCCGAGCACCACGGGCGCGGCGTCGCGTTCCGCTTCGCGAGCCCGCCCGCAGGCGTCCCCGACCGGCTCGTCCTCGACGAGATCGACCGGTCCCTGGCGCGGCCCGGCGACGTCCACGTGGCGCCCGGCGGGAGGACCGGGCCGCTGCGCCTCGCGCTGCGCCGCCCGCGCCCGCCCCGGGCGTCGGCGCCGCCGCGCTGAACGTCGGGGGGACCGCATAGGCTTGTCTCTTTCGCCCCTTAGGGCGCCGGGGGCCGTCCCCGGCGAGCCGAGCGCGAGGAGCAGCCTGCATGTCGTCCCAGGTCACCGGGCGGCCGACCGAGCCCGGCGGCACGGTCAAGGACCGTGAGATCGCCGCCGAGCAGCGGTACGTCGACATCGCCTACGCGCGGCTGGAGGAGATGCGCGCGGACGCCCAGGCGATGATCCGCGAGGGCTACCGGCAGTCGCTCGCCGGCACGAAGGGCTCCCTGGTGGACCGCGACGCGATGGTCCACCAGGCGGCGCTGCGCGCCCAGGCCCTCGACATCGCCGACGACGGGCTGGTGTTCGGCCGGCTCGACCTCGCCCCCGGCGAGAAGCCGTCCGGCGAGGTCCGCTACGTCGGCCGGATCGGCGTGCGCACCAGCGAGCACGACTCCCTGGTCATCGACTGGCGCGCCCCCGCCGCCGAGGACTTCTACCGCGCCACCCCCGAGGACCCGCGCGGCGTCGTCCGGCGCCGCGTCCTGCACTCGCGCGGCCACACCGTCGTCGACCTGGAGGACGACCTCCTCGACCCCGACGCCGCCGACGGCATGACGATCGTCGGCGACGGCGCGTTCCTCGCCTCCCTCGCCCGCGCCCGCGAGGGCGCGATGCGCGACATCGTCGCGACCATCCAGCGCGAGCAGGACGAGGTGATCCGCGCGCCCGCCGACGGGACCGTCCTGGTCCGCGGCGCCCCCGGCACCGGCAAGACGGCGGTCGCCCTGCACCGCGTCGCCTACCTGCTGTTCCGGCACCGCCGCCGGTTCGGCTCGCGCGGCGTGCTGGTGGTCGGCCCGAACCGCCGCTTCACCGCCTACATCGAGCGGGTGCTGCCGTCCCTCGGCGAGGGCTCGGCGACGCTCCGCTCCCTCGGCGACCTCGTCGACGGCGTCACCGCGACCGTCCACGACACGCCCCCGCTCGCCGCGCTGAAGGGGTCGGAGGCGATGGCGGCCGTGCTGCGGCGCGCCGTCGCCGACCACGCCCCGGGCGCGCCCGACGAGCTGCGCGTGGTGTTCAAGGGCGTCGTCGTCTCCCTCGACCGGCGGGTCCTCGACCGCGTCCGCAACGACGTGCACCGGCGCAGCCGGGGCAGCGTGAACGCGGCCCGCCGCCAGGTCGCCGAGATGCTGCTGGACGCCCTCTGGCGGCGGTTCAACGACCTCGGCGGGCCGGAGGCCGCGCGGGAGGCGGAGGGCGCCGAGGCCGGCCTGTGGAACGCGATCCTCGCCGCCGACGGCCTCGCCTCCCTGGACGACGAGACCGGCCGCCCGGCGGGCGACGGCACGCCCCGCGAGCAGTTCGACGCGCGCGTCCGCGAGCAGCGCGAGTTCGCCGACTTCCTCGTGGCGTTCTGGCCGATCCGCCGCCCCGCCGACGTGCTCCGCTCGCTCGGCGACCCGGACCGGCTGCGCCGCGCCGCCGGGCGCGAGCTGCACCGCGACGACGTCGCCCGGCTCGCGGCGTCCTGGGCCGCCCCCGCTGGCGGCGACGCCCCGTTCAGCTACCAGGACGTCGCCCTGATCGACGAGCTCGACGCGCTGCTCGGCGCGCCGCCGCGCCCGTCCCGCCGCCGCGCGTCCGCCGCCGCCGACGACCCGTTCGTGGTCGACGGCGTCAACATCCTCACCGGCGAGGAGGTCGCGGAGGACGACTGGGAGCCGGAGATGCAGGAGCTCACCACGTCGATGGAGCGGCTGGAGCGGTCCCGCCGCGTCGACGACGGCGTGGTGGAGGAGCGCCCCGAGTACGCGCACATCGTCGTGGACGAGGCGCAGGACCTGTCGCCGATGCAGTGGCGGATGCTCGGCCGCCGGGGCCGCCAGGCCAGCTGGACGGTCGTGGAGGACCCGGCGCAGAGCGCCTGGGAGGACCTCGCCGCCGCCCGCACGGCCATGGAGGCGGCGCTCAGCGGGGAGCGCCCGTCGTCCCGGAACCGCCGCCGCCGCAAGACCGCGCCGCGCCGCACCCGGCACGAGTACGAGCTGACGACGAACTACCGCAACTCCACCGAGATCGCCGCCGTGTCCGCGCGGGTGCTGGCGCGCGCGCTGCCCGAGGCGCGGCCGGCCCGCGCCGTCCGCTCCTCGGGGATCGCGCCGGCCGTCCGCGTCCTCCCCGAGGCCGGGCTCCCCGCCGCCGCGCGGGAGGCCGCCGAGGAGCTGCTCGGGCAGGTCGAGGGGACGATCGGGGTGATCGTCCCGTTCCATCCGGCCGAGACGCACGACGAGGGCACGATCCCGCTGCCGCACGAGATCGCGTCCGCGCGGTGGGACGCCGCCGCCCGCGCGCGCCTCGCCGCCGGGCTGCCCGACCGCGTCCAGGTCCTCGACGTGCTGGAGGCCAAGGGCCTGGAGTTCGACGCCGCGGTGATCGCCGCCCCCGAGACGGTCGCCGCGCAGTCGCCCAACGGGCTCCGCGTCCTGTACGTGGCGGTCTCCCGCGCCACCCAGCACCTGGTCGTCCTGACGTCCGCGCCGGAGTGGGAGGGCATCCTGCTGTCCGGCTGACGCGCGCGGCGCGGGCCGGGCCCGGATCCGCGGATCCGGGCCGGGTGCCCGCCGGTCAGTTCTCCAGCCCGGCGAACGCGCCGGGCTCGTAAGAACCGCCCTTGCTGCGGCAGATCACGCCGAGCCGGTTGGCGGCGTTGATCATCGCGACGAGGTAGACGAGCGCGGCGATCTGGTCGTCGTCGTAGTGCTCGCGCACCAGCGCCCACGTCTCGTCGGACACGCCGTGGTGGGCGTCGGCGAGCCGGGTGCCCTCCTCGGCGAGCGCGAGCGCGGCCCGCTCCGCCTCGGTGAACACGGTCGACTCGCGCCAGGCGGCGACCAGGCCCAGCCGGACGGCGGTCTCCCCCGCCGCCGCGGCGTCCTTGCTGTGCACGTCCACGCACCAGCCGCAGCCGTTGATCTGGCTGGCGCGCAGCATCGCCAGATTCTGGACGCTCTCGGGCAGCGACGACTGCTGGATCGCCAGGCTGACGTTGAAGAACCGCTTGCCGATCTTGGCGCCGAGCGCGTTGGCCATCAGGTCGAACCGGGATTCCATGGCTTCTCCTCTGTAGCGGGCTCCGAAGTGGGCTCCATGGCGGGGCCGTGCGCCGCGCGGCCCGTCCGCGCGGCGTCCTGATGCCATGGAGATGCCGGCGCCCCGGCCCCTGTGACGGCGCCGCGCTGTGACCTACGCCACCGGCCGCACCTGTCACAGGGCGGCGGCGGGTGGCATCTCATGCGCGTGGCAGCCTTGACGACGAGCAGACAGGAGCCGGCGATGAACGACCCCGAGGAGCGAGCCGGCACTCCGCCGGAGCCGACGAGCCCCCCGCCGGAGCCGGCGAGCGCCCCGCCGGAGCCGGCGAGCACCCCGCCGGAGCGGCCCGGCCGCGCCGACGCCGCCACGGAGGCGTTCGTCGCCCACCGCAACCTGCTGTTCACCGTCGCCTACGAGATGCTCGGCTCCGCCGCCGACGCCGAGGACGTCCTCCAGGAGACCTGGCTGCGCTGGATCGGCGTCGACCTCGACGGCGTGCGGGACCGGCGCGCCTACCTCGTGCGGATCACCACCCGCCAGGCGCTCGGCCGGCTCCGCACGCTCCGCCGCCGCAAGGAGTCCTACATCGGCCCCTGGCTGCCCGAGCCGCTGCTGACCGCGCCGGACGTGGCCGACGACATCGAGCTGGCCGACAGCCTCTCGATGGCGATGCTGCTGGTGCTGGAGACGCTCGCGCCGACCGAGCGGGCCGTGTTCGTGCTGCGCGAGGTGTTCGACCTGCCCTACGACGAGATCGCCGAGGCGGTCGGCAAGTCGCCCGCCGCCGTCCGCCAGATCACCAGCCGCGCCCGGGCGCACGTCGCGGCGCGCCGGCCGCGCGGCCCCGTCTCCCCGGACGAGACCGCCGGCGCGCTGGAGGCGTTCCGGCGGGCGATCGAGACCGGCGACCTGCAGCGGCTGCTCGACGTCCTCGCGCCGGACGTCGTGTTCCTCGGCGACGGCGGCGGGGTCGCGCAGGCCGCGCTGGAGCCCATCACCGGAGCCGACCTGGTGGCGCCGCTGGCCGCGGGCCTGAACCGGTTCGGCGCCGCCGCGTCGCTGCGTCCCGCGCACGTCAACGGCTACCCGGCGCTGGTGTTCCGGCTCGACGGCGAGATCGACACCGTCATCGCGGTGCGCATCGACGACGGCCTCATCACCGGCCTCTACGCCGTCCGCAACCCCGAGAAGCTGTCGCGCATGACCGAGGAGACCCCCGTCCTGCGCTGAACCGCGGGCGGGCGGCGGCGGGGGACGGACGACGGCGGGGGGCGGACGACGGCGGGGGGCGGACGACGGCGGGGGGCGGACGACGGCGACGGGGCGCGCGGCGGGCCGGGCGCGGTTAGGCTGGCGCTGCCTCCTTACGACACCGCCAGAACGGAGATCGATGAGCGGCCGGAACCCCGCCCCCCGCCGCAGTTACGGCGGCCGCTCCGCCGAGGAGCGCCGCGCCGACCGGCGGGAGCGGCTGCTCGGCGCCGGCCTCGAACTGTTCGGGACCCGCGGCTACGCGGCGACCTCCATCGAGCGGCTCTGCGCCACCGCCAGCGTGTCCACCCGCAACTTCTACGAGGAGTTCTCCGGGCGCGAGGAACTGCTCACCGCCCTGCACCGGAGCATCAACGAGCGCGCCCGCGCGGCCCTCGACACCGCCTACGCCGGGGCCGCCGCCGACCCGCTGCCCGCCCGCGTCGAGCGCGCGGTCCGCGCCTTCGTCACCGTCACCGCCAGCGACCCGCGCTGGGCGCGCATCGCGTTCGTCGAGGTCATCGGGGTCAGCGCCGGCCTCGAACGGCACCGGCTGCAGTGGCGCGCGCACTGGGAGGAGACGATGCTCGCGATGATCCGGGAGGCCGTCGGGCGCGGCGAGGCCGCCGACCGCGACTACCGCCTCACCGTCATCGCGATCATCGGGGCCGTGAACAACCTCGTCCACCACTGGTCCGCCCGCGACCAGACGATCCCGCTGGACGACATCACGGCGGAGCTGACCCATCTGATCCTGTCGGCGATCAGATGATCGGCGGGCGGCCCGTCCGCGTCATGCGCCACGCGGTGCGGTAGGAGATGGGGCGGCGGGGGCCCGCCGGCTTGCGCCAGCCCTCCAGGAAGCCCTTGAACCACGGCTTCAGGGCGCTCGGCTTGCGCTCGCGCAGCAGGGTCATGCCGATCCACACCGCGAGGTAGGTGAACGCCAGCGGCCACGGCAGGTTGCGGCGGGCGAGCCAGACGCGGTTGCGGGCGTTGTACCGGTAGAACATGTCGTGCCGGGTCGGCAGGACGGCCGGGTGGAACATCACCGCGGACGCGTCGTACACGATGTGGTAGCCGGCGTTGAGGATCTGCCACGCGAGGTCGGTCTCCTCGTGGGCGTAGAAGAAGTCCTCCGGCAGGCCGCCGCCCGCGTCGAACGCGGCGCGGCGGATCGCGCACGCGCCGCCGAGGAACGTCGTGGCCTCCGACGAGCGCTCCGGGTCCCCGGCGCGCAGCCGGGGGACGTGCCGGCGCTCGCCCCGCCCGCCCTCCGGGTCGCGGACCCGGAACGACACGACGCCGAGCGCCGGGTCGGCGGCGAACCGGTCCCGCAGGTAGGTGCCGAGGCGGGTGGAGCGGTACCAGCCGTCGTCGTCGAGGAACAGCACCACGTCGCCGCTGGACGCCTCGACGCCGCGGTTGCGGCCGGCGGGGATGCCGACGTTCGTCGGCAGGCTGATCGTCTTGACGCGCTCGTCGTCGAACGGCGGGACCCCGGCGCGGTCGCCCACGGGGTCGACGCCGTTGCCGAGGAGGACGACCTCGACGTCCGCGTGCTCCTGCTCCAGCGCGCTGCGCACGGCGCGGGCCAGCTCGTCCGGGCGGTTGCCCATGGTCAGGACGACGACGCTGAGTTTCACTTCAGTCTCCGGGAGGCCAGGATGCTGACCAGGTGCAGCAGGGTCTGGACGACCGCGACGAACGCGACGGCGACCATCAGCACGCGGATCGCGACGGGGGTGTCCGCACCGGTCAGGGTGTCGATCAGGGCGGCGGCCAGGATCAGCAGCGACAGCTCGACGGCGCCGATGATGCGGTGGAAGCGCAGCATCGACGCGGCCTGGCGGGCCAGCGCGATCCCGGTGGAGCGGGGCCGCAGCGCCCGGTCGCCGCCGGACGGGTCGGCGGGCAGCCCGGACTTGGCGCGGGCCACCACGACGTTGTCGGTCTCCGCCTTGATCAGCGCGGCGCCGAGCGCGGCGACGAGGCCGAGCTCGGCCCAGCCGCCGTTCTTCCAGCCGCCCTGCGCGGCGAAGCCGAGCCCGATGAGCAGCGAGATCTCCGACAGGTAGTGGCCGATGCGGTCGAGGAAGACCCCCGCCACCGACGTCCGCCGCAGGTACCGGGCGACCTCGCCGTCCACGCAGTCGAGCAGCAGGTAGACCTGGATGAGCAGGGCGCCGCCGAGGGCCGTCCACAGCGCGCCCGTGCCGGACGCGGGCAGCGACACCACGACGCCGGCGACGATGCCGCTCAGCATCATCAGGTAGGTGAGCTGGTTCGGGCTGAACCCGAGGCGCAGCGCGATCCACCCGAAGTACGGGGACAGGTCGCGCATGTAGAGGCGGCCCGCCCAGTGCTCCTCGTTCCGCCGGTCCTTCAGGCCGGGCGGCTGCCCGTACCGGCGGATGTCGGCGACCTTCGCCGCCTTGCGCGGCGGACGCTGGTCGCCCGCGTCCGGCGGACCGGGGTCCGGCGCGGGCTGTCCGGGGAGCTCAGCCTCCATGGGCCTGGACATACTCTTCCACCGCCTTGAGCGTCTCGCCCTTGTCGAGGCCGAGGTGTTCCAAGATCGTATAGCGGCCGGGACGGGTGCGCGGGGCGTACAGCACGGCCTCCGCGAACTGCTCCTCGGTCAGGCCGACGTCGGCCGGGAACCTGGGCAGCCCGTGCCTGCCGAGGCAGGTGAGGATCTCCGCGAGCCGCTCCGCGGCGGTGTCGCCGGCGTCCGCGCCGCCGAGCCGGCTGGCGCGCAGGTGGTAGCAGAACGCCGCGCCGATCCCCGCCAGCTCCCCGTGGTTGGCCGTCCCCGGGTAGAGCTGGTCGATGGCGTGCAGGATCTCGTGGTCGCCGCCGCTCGCCGGACGCGAGTCGCCCGCGAACGACATCGCCATCCCCGACAGCACGAGGCCCTCGGCGAGGACGGTGAGGAACCGGTCGGACTCGATGGAGCCCGGCTGGTGCAGCAGCGCCTCCGCGGCGGTGCGGGCGACGGTCAGCGCCATCCGGTCGACGCGCTCGCCGCACTGCTCGGCGGCGAGGAGCCAGTCGTCCACCGCGGAGAAGTTGCTGACCACGTCGCCGATCCCGGCGCGGACGAGCCGGTCGGGCGCGGTGTGCACGTAGTCGAGGTCGACGACCATCGCCAGCGGCATCACGACGCCGAACGAGCCCTTGCCCTTGTCGTGCTCCAGGGACGCGACCGGGGAGCAGATCCCGTCGTGCGACAGGTTCGTGGCGACCGACACCATCGGAATGCCCGACAGCGTCGCCGCGTACTTGGTCGCGTCGATCGTCCGGCCGCCGCCGATGCCGACGACGGCCTCGAACGTCCCGCCGCGCAGCTTGCCGGCGAGGCCGACGGCGGCGTCGACGGTGCCGCCCTCGACCTGGAACACCTCGCAGGCGGACAGGGACGGGCGGACGTGCTCGGCGATGTGGTCGCCCTGGCCTTGGCCGACGGCGATGGCCACCCGTCCCTCGGTGGCGATGCGCTTGTCGGCGAGCAGCTCGCCCAGGGCGGCGACGGCGCCGCGCCGCACGTCGATGGAGAGCGGCGCGTTCAGCATCCGCGTCAGCAGGGGCATGGGCCTCCTCGCTCGGGGTCGTCCCGCGTGTGGCGCCGGCGGCGTCAGTAGGTCTTGGCGATCCGGCGGGCCTTCTCCAGGTCGTCGTGGTTGTCCACCTCGACCCACTCGACCGCGCCGATCGGCGCGACCGCGATGCGGCCGCCCCGGTTCACCAGCTCCTGGTAGCCGTCCTCGTAGTACTGGTCGGGGTTCGCCTCCCACGTCGCCTTGAGGGCGTCCGCGAGGGGCTCCGCGGCGGCGGGCTCGATCAGGGTGGCGCCGATGTACTCGCCGTAGGCGGTCGACGGGTCCATCAGCTTGGTGATCGTCTTCAGGTGCTCGCCCTCGTCGAGGATGACCTTCATCTCCTCGTCGGCGAGAGTTTTCACGTTGTCCACGGCGAGGAGGATGTCCGGTCCGCGGTTCGCCAGTAGCGTCTTCTCGACGCTCACCGGATGGACCGTGTCGCCGTTGACCATGAGGACGCCCTTGGAGAAGTGCTCCCGAGCCAGCCACATGGAGTAGGCGTTGTTCCACTCCTCGGCCTTGTCGTTGTGAACCAGCGTGATGGACACGCCGTACTTCTCCTCGAGGGCGGCCTTGCGCTCCTCGACCGCGCCGGCGCAGTAGCCGACGACGATGACCACGTCGGTCAGGCCGACCTCGGCGAGGTTGCCGAGCGCGATGTCCAGGATGGTGGTCTCGCCGTCCACGGGGACCAGGGCCTTGGGGAGGGTATCGGTGTACGGCCGCAGCCTCCGGCCCGCGCCCGCCGCCAGCACCATGCCGATCATGCTTTCTCTTCCTCCCAGTCGACCATCACACCGCCGCCGCGACCGGACCGCGCCCACGTGGCGACGCCCTCGCTGCCGAACAGCACACCAAGGTAGGCGGCCAGCGCAGCGTACGCGAGCGGAAGCAGTCCGCAGAGGCCCGCGAAGGCCACACAGAGCATCCGGCCCTCCCAGCCGAGCCCGGCGCGGAGGGCGAGCCCCCGCGCCCGGAGTCCCTGGCGGGAGCGGTACGCGACGTCGCAGTGGTGGAGCGCGAGGACGGCCGCCAGCACGTAGACGAGCGGTGCCGACACTCCCTGCGCAAACCCCAGTACGGCGAGGTAACCATACTCGATCGCGCGGATTATGGGCGGTACGAGCCAGTCCAGCCGTCCGGTGTGCGGATGGCCTGCGGAAGGACCCGCCAGAAGGATCACCACGATCGGGGCGAGCAGCGCGGGGGCCGGCGGGCCGGGCGCACCCGCGGCGAGCAGCAGCGCGGTGACGCCCGCGGCGGCGACCGCGGCGGGCAGCGGCGGGAGCCGGCCGCGCGCCGTCCGGCCCAGCACCAGGCACACCGGCCCGTCGTCGCGGTGGTCCCCGACCTGGACGGCGGCGTTCACCGGTCCGCCGATCCCGGCAGGGGCGCCGCGTGCGCGAACGAGCCGTGCGCGTGCCCGGCGAGGACGAACGCGGCCGCGGCCGAGCCCCACACCAGCAGGACCGTGAAGGTGACCCGGGCGCCCGCGAGCGCGGCGGTGACGGCGATCAGCGCGAACCGCTCGCCGGCCAGGAGCGCGAGCGCCCGCACCGCGCGGCGCGCGACCTCGTTGCGGACGCGGTCCCGCCGCAGGCGCCGGCCGTACCGGGACGCCGCGTAGGACACGTCCATCGTGTGGCGGACCGACAGGAGCGTCAGCGCGGCCACCGCCGCCGCCCACGCGTTCCCGGCGAGGCCGGGCCCGCCCGGCGGCTCCGCGCCCGCGCCGGCCGCGAGGCCCGCGTACACGGCGGCCTCCTTGGCCCGGCCGAGCACGCCCGCAGGCCACGCGGCCCCGGGCGCGCCCTCCGCGCGCGCCAGCCCGCCGTCCACGCAGTCCAGCACGAACGAGGCGTAGAGCAGGCCCGCGCCCGCGATCATCCCGGCGCGGGAACCGGCGGAGAACCAGACCGCCGCCAGCGCCCCGAAGCAGAACGAGATGCCCGCGACGGTCTCGGGCGCGAGGCCGCGCGACGCCGCCCAGCGCACGAGGTACGGGGCGTACCCGCCGACCGCGTACGCCGCGACGAGGCCGTCGCCGCGGTGCGACGGGCCGCGCCGGCGCTCCGCGCGCCCGGACGCCCCGCGTGCGGCGGCCCGCTCCGGGCGGGCGCGGTTCTCCTCCACGGCGTCGGCCGCCTCCGGTACGTTGAGCGTGGCGAGCCGGCGCCAGGGGCGCACCCTGGCCATCGGCGCCTCCAGGCGAGATCGAAGCGTGCGGGTGACAGCTCAGCGTAGCGACTCGGTGACCGGGTGTCGCAGGAACGGGCGCGCACGCCCCCGCGGGCGGGGCCGAGCGGCGGTGAAAGGGAGAGATGGCGGCGCGGACGGTGGCGGTGGTGCTCGCCGGCGGGGTCGGCGAGCGCATGGGCGCGGGGCGCCCCAAGCAGCTCATCGAGGTGGGCGGGCGGCCGATCCTGGCGCACGCGATCGCCGCGTTCGACGCGCATCCCGGCGTCGGCGAGGTGCTGGTGGTGATGGCCGCCGGGCACCTGCGCGAGGCGGGCGTGATCGCGGCGCCGTTCCGCAGCGTCACGAGCGTGGTGGAGGGCGGCGCGACCCGCACCGCCTCGACCGTCGCGGCGCTGCGCGTGCTGGAGGACCGCCCCGACGACACGCGCGTGCTGTTCCACGACGCGGCCCGCCCGTTCGTGGACGCCCCGGTCATCGACCGGGTGCTGGACGCGCTGGACGGCCACGACGCCGTCGCGGTGGGCGTGCCGTCGCCGGACACGATCGTCGTCGTCGAGGACGGGGTGGTCGCGTCCATGCCGCCGCGCGAGACGATGAGCCGGTTCCAGACCCCGCAGGGGTTCCGGCTCGGCACCATCCGCAAGGCCTACGAGCTGGCCCTCGCCGATCCGGCGCTGCGCGCCACCGACGACTGCGGGATCGTGCACCGCTACCTGCCGGACGTGCCGATCCGGGTGGTCGCGGGCAGCGAGCGCAACCTCAAGGTCACCCAGCCGCTCGACGCGGTGGTCGCCGAGCACCTCGCCCAGGAGGACCTGCCTTGATCTTCGAGAAGTCCCCGGCCGTCATCGGGCACCGCGGCTACGGCGCGGGCCGGCTCACCCCGCCCGGCGCGTCGTCGCCGGTCGCGGAGAACACCCTGGAGTCCCTGCTCGCCGCCGCCGAGGCGGGGCTGTCCTGGGTGGAGATCGACGTGACCCGCACCGCCGACGACCACCTCGTCCTGCGGCACGACCCGACCGTCGAGGGCGGCGACCACATCGTGGACATGCCCGCCGACGCCAGCGGCCTGCCGCTGCTCGCCGACATCTTCGAGGCGCTGCCCGCGGACGTGGCGGTCGACGTCGACGTCAAGACCGTGCTGGAGGACGCGGTGGACGCCCCGTCCCGCCGGACGGGGGCTCTGCTGCTGCCGGTGCTGAAGCGGGAGGCGCGGCGGCGCCGGCTGCTGGTCACCTCGTTCGACCCGGCGCTGCTGGTGTTCCTGCGCGGCGAGCTGCCGGACGTCCCGCTGGGCCTGCTGACCTGGCTGCGGTTCCCGATGTGGCACGCGGTCCCGGCCGCGGCCGGGCTGGACCTGCAGGCCATCGCGGTGCACACCGGCTCGTGCGGGTTCGAGCACCCCGACAGCCGGCTGCGGCCGCTGGAGCACTGCGTCGACGTCGCGCACGAGGCGGGCCTGGACGTGATCGCCTGGTGCCCGGCCGCCGACCGCGCCCCGGACTACGCGTCCGCCGGCGTGGACGCGATGGTCGTCAACGACATCCCCGGGGTCCTGTCGGCACTGGCGTAGTGGAGAGGCCGGCGAAGCGCAGGGGCGCCCTCAGACCGCCCCGAGGTCGGCCTCCACAGAGAACGGAGCCGACACCCTGACCTTGCCGGTGAACACCTCTCCGTCCCGGTAGGCCCCGCTCGCCGGGTCCAGAACATAGGTGTACAGCAACGGAACACCGGTGGCTGCTTGCTCCACCCTCCAGTAGAAGGCGATGCCCGCCTTGGCGTACTGATCCACCTTCACGACCCGGTCGGTGGTCTCCGAGCCCGGCGAGACCACCTCGGCCACCAGAAGCACGTGCTCGGGGCGGGTCGGCACGATGTCGATCGTGTCCGCCCGGTACACGACGACGTCGGGACGGCGATTGGTGAGCGGAACGTCCTGCAGTCGGACGTCGATGTCCGTGTCGGCGTTCCAGTCCGGGGCTCCCGCCTCGTCCAAGGCGTTCGCCAGGATCCGAGCGAGGCGGTTGTGGCGCTTGGAAGCGCTGGGACTCACGACGACCATCCCGTCCACGACTTCGATGCCCGCGCACTGCTCCTCGGACCAGGAGTCGTACTGCTCCGCTGTGATCTGCTCGTGCATCCACGCGGGAGCGACCATCTCGGCGGTCATGGCGCACCTCCCCGAGCCCGCCCTGCGGACCGGCCCTGACCAGCTCAGCGTACCGTCCCGGCCACGCTAGCGGTCGCGGCGCAGGTCGTCGCCGCCGTACATCTGGGTCCACTCGCCGACGCCGTCGCCGGAGCCGCCCTGGGAGGACGGCTTGCCGCCGTCGTCGTCGAACGGCACCGCGCCGGGCGCCGGACGCGACCCGCCCTGCGGCGCGGACGGCGACGGCGACGGGGAACCCGGCTGCGCCGAGCGCCCGTACTGGGGCTGCCCAGAAGGCTGTGCGGCGGGCGGCGCGTACTGGGGAGGCCGCCCCCACGGCGAGTCCTGTGCGGGCGCCTGAGGCCCGCCCAGCGGCGCCGGAGCTCCAGGGGCGCCCGGCGCTCCGGGCGGCGGGCCCATCGGCGCGGGCGGCGGCCCGGCGTAGCGCGGCGCGG
Source organism: Spirillospora sp. NPDC000708 (assembly GCF_040299565.1). Lineage (NCBI taxonomy): Bacteria > Bacillati > Actinomycetota > Actinomycetes > Streptosporangiales > Thermomonosporaceae > Spirillospora > Spirillospora sp. NPDC000708. The sequence continues at coordinate 5,088 of NZ_JBEPCJ010000024.1, read as the reverse complement.
CGGCCCCGGCCGCCCGGGCCCGCCACCGCGACGGCGGCACCGACGCGACGAGCAGCCCGACGCCGAGCAGCAGGAACACGCCGAACGTGGCGAGGTTCAGGTACGCCATGGTGAGGTCGTCGGGGAAGGACTTCTTGGCCGTGTTCTGCATCGCCCACTGGGCGTCGGCGATCCACAGCAGGCCGACGGCCGTGTAGATGACGCCGGGGATCAGCGAGGCGATCGGCGACACCCGCGATCCCACGACGAGCCCGAGCACGACCGCCGCGACCACGAGGAGCCCGGCGCCGACCCACAGTTCGCTGCCGTGGTAGTTGCGGAAGGTCGCGGCGTAGTAGCGCTGCGTCATGGACATCTTGTAGGTGCCCATGGTCAGGCAGTACGTGAGTACCGCGGTCGCGACGAGCCCGACCGCCGCGCCGATTCCGTGGCGTGCGCCGTTGGACATGGCAACCTCCTCGCGTCCGGCGGGCGTGATCCCGTCGAACCTAACCCTGAGACGTGCGGGAACGCACGAGGGTTCAGGGCAGTTCTGCCGGATTTCGCCGTTACACCACCGGTTCGCCGGGTTTGGCGGGCGCCGGCTGGCCGAGCCGCGGCGGGCTGGTCAGGAACCCGACCCCCCAGGTCACGTGCATGGTCGCGAAGACCAGCGGGAGCCGGACCCAGGCGGACGGCGACAGCCCGCGCCCCTCGACGGCGGCGCCCACGATCATCGCGGCCGCGTACCCGCCGGGCAGGAGCCAGCCGGGCCAGAACCCGAACGCCCCGGCGACCACGCCCGCCGTCATCGCGACCACGGCGATCGGCGGCGCGAGGTAGCGCAGGTTGAGGGTGCCCTGGTGCTCGCGGCCGACGACGCGGCGCCACCGCCCGGTGTGGAAGTACTGCTTGGCGAGGGCGCGCAGGTTGGGCCGGGGGCGGTAGGTGACGCGCATCCGCGGGGTGAAGAAGATCCGCCCGCCGGTCTGCCGGATGCGGTGGTTCATCTCCCAGTCCTGGGCGCGGGTGAAGGTCTCGTCGTAGCCGCCGACCCGGTCGAGCGCGCTGCGCCGGAACGTGCCGAGGTAGACGGTCTCGACCTCGCCGGCCTCGCCGCCGGTGTGGAAGCGGGCGTTGCCGACGCCGATCCGGGACGTCATGGCGCGGGCGACGGCCTGCTCGAAGGGGGTGACGCCCTCGGCGGCCATGATGCCGCCGACGTTGTCGGCGCCGGTCTCCTCCATCGTCTCGACCGCGGCGCGGACGTAGTCGGGCGGCAGCAGCGAGTGCCCGTCCACCCGGACGATGATCGAGTACTGCGACGCCCTGATCGCGATGTTGAGGCCCTGCGGGGTGCGCCCGGTGGGGTTGGCGACCACGACGATGCGGGAGTCCTCGCCGGCGAGCCGGCGGGCGATCTCCTCGGTGCGGTCGCGGGACGGCCCGACGGCGAGCACGAGCTCCATCTCGCCGGGGTAGTCCTGGGTCATGATCCGCCGGACGGCGTCCGTCAGGTGGCGCTGCTCGTTGAGGACCGGCATGACCACCGACACCGCGGGCCAGGTGCGTTCGCCGCCGGTGCGCCGCTGCGTTCCGTGCCGTGTCGTGCGCTGGGCGTGGGGAGATGGATTCATGTGGGCTCGCGGGCGCACCTCGACCGTGGCGACGGGGTGCCGCGGCCGGAGGGGTGCCCCCCTTCCTCTCTCTCGCTTGCTTGTCTGACGCAGCCCACGCCACCCAGGTTTGCGTGCGGGCCGCCGGGGTGTGGTCAAGACGGCGCCACGTTACTGCAAGGACACGAGGTCCAGGTAGCGAACGGACGGGTGTTCCCCACTTTAGAGTGGTGTGGACCCACGCGAGAACGAGGTCTTCGGGAGGCGGGCGTCGGCATGGTGGACGGGCACGACTCGGGACGCGGCGACGCCGACCCGCTGGAGCGCTACTTCCGGCCCAGACCCGCAGGTGGGGCGGCCGAGGGCCCCGCCGACGACGGCGACATCGAGGGCGTCACCATCGACGGGATGCCGGCGCCGCGGGTGAAGGTGGACGGGCGCGGGCCGAGGCGCCCGGGCCGCCGGATCAGCCCGCGGGCGGCGATGAGCGCCCGTCGGCAGAAGCGTTTCCTGACGCTGACCGGGACGATGTCGGCGTTCGTGCTGCTGACGTCGGGCGGCGCGTGGGCGTTCCAGAACTACGTGACGGGCGCGATCGACAAGGTGCACGTCGGCGGGCTCGGCAAGGGCAAGGACGGCCCGAAGGGCGCGATGACGATCCTGGTGGCCGGGGTCGACCGCCGCGAGGGGCTGACGAAGGCGCAGCAGAAGGCGGCGAAGCTGGGCCACGATCCGGGCGAGCGCTCCGACACGATGGAGCTGGTGCACGTGTCCCGGAACCACGACCGGGTGTCGATCGTGAGCCTGCCGCGCGACTCGTACGTGACGATCCCGGCACACCGGTCGAACGGCTCGGAGGGGGCGAAGGGCCAGCAGATCGGGGCCCGTCCCGGCAAGCTGACCTGGGCGTACCAGTTCGGCGGACCCGACCTCACGGTGGCGACGATCAAGCAGGCGACCGGCGTGTCGATCGACCACTACATCGAGGTGAACTTCTACGGGTTCGTCAACATGGTGGACGCGCTCGGCGGCGTGGACGTGTGCACCGAGCAGGCGGTCGACGACCCGAAGAGCGGGCTGAAGCTGCCGCAGGGCAAGTCGCACGTGGACGGGCTGAAGGCGCTGGCGTTCGCGCGGGCCCGGTACACGCTGACCGGCGGCACCGACCTCGGCCGGATCGACCGGCAGCAGCAGTTCATGGCGTCGATGATGAAGCAGGCGCTGTCGTCGAAGACGCTGAGCGACCCGGTGAAGTCGACGAAGTTCCTGAACGCGGCGCTGAAGTCGCTGCGGGTGGACCCGGAGCTCGCCAAGAGCCTGCCGAAGCTCGCCGACCAGATGAAGGACCTGTCGACCGACAGCCTGACGTTCGCGAACGTGCCGCTGGCGAACCCGGGGTACAACGCGCAGCTGTGGAACTCGCCGACGCCGCAGTCGACCGTCCAGTGGGACGAGGCGAAGTCGAACGACCTGTTCGGCCGGATCCGGCACGACGAGCCGCTGACCGGGACGAAGGCGCCGAAGCCGAGCGCGTCGCCGTCGAAGAAGCCGTCGGACGGCCCGACCGTGCCGCCGGACGACATCAGCGTCCGCGTCCTGAACGCGATCGGGACGCCGGGGCTGGCGACGCGCGCGGGCTCCCAGCTGACGAAGGACGGCTTCCACGTCACGGTGGTGCCGGGGGTCGCGCGGCGCGGCCTGCAGCACACGCAGATCCAGTACGGCCCGGGCCGCGAGGACTCGGCGAAGACCCTGGCGGCGGCGATCCCGAACGCGAAGCTGAAGGAGGTCTCGTCGCTGGGGTCGCGGGTGCAGGTGATGGTGGGCGCCGACTGGGACGGCGTGAAGAAGGTGAAGGTGGCCTCGCCGTCGCCGGCGGCGTCGCCCGCGTCCGGTTCCTCGCTCGACTCCGGCACCGCCACGGAGAAGCTCTGCCACTGACGATCTAGAATATCGTTCTAGACAGTGGAGAGGAGCAGAGCGGTGGACGGTGACCTCCCCGAGGCGTTCTACGAGCCGCTCGGCGGCGGCCGGTTTCGCAGCACCCCGGCCACGGCAGGCCCGTGGTCGCCGTCGCTGCAGCACGCCGGCCCGGTCGCCGGCCTGATGGGACGGGTGTTCGAGCGCACCGACCCGGTGCCCGGCACCCGGGTCGCGCGGGTGACGGTCGAGATCCTCTCCCCCGTCCCGGTCGCCGAGCTGGAGGTGACCGCGCGGGTCGTCCGCCCGGGGCGGCGGATCGCCCTGCTGGAGGGCGAGATGACCCACGAGGGGCGGCCGGTCGTCCGGGCCACCGCCTGGCGGATCCTGGCGGCGCCCGCCGGGGTGCCCGAGACCGTCCACGCGCCCGCCGCGCCGCCGCTGCCGGACGCCTCCCGGGCGTTCACGGCCGCGCCGGAGCTGCACACGCACGGCTACCTGTCGGCGATGGAGTGGCGGCTCGTCGAGGGCTCGTTCTTCGTGCCGGGCCCCGGGACGACCTGGGCCCGCGCCCGCGTCCCGCTGGTCGCCGGGGAGACCGACTCGCCGCTGGTGCGCGCGCTCACCCTGGCCGACAGCGCGTCCGGGATCGGCAGCCAGCTCGACCTGTCCAAGTGGATGATCATCAACACCGACCTCACCGTCGCGCTGCACCGCGACCCGGACGGGGAGTGGCTGTGCATGGGCGCGTCGCTGAGCGTCAGCCCGTACGGCAGCGCGCTGTGCGAGGCGACCCTCGCCGACGGTCACGGAGAGTTCGGCCGGGTGCTCCAGACCTTGATCGTGGACGAGCAGCCAGCCTCCTGACCTGGGTCGATGGCCGCCCGGATGATCGGCGTCCGATTCTTGATCGACTACTCTGGGTAGTGAAAGGCGTGCACAGAGAAGTCACCGTCAGGAGTCCAGAGAATGTCGACAAGGTTTCTCGGCCTGATCAGCTCGACCGCCGTCGCCGCGCTCGCGGTGACCGGCTGCGCGGCGCGGACCGACGCGCGGCTCACCGCCGCGGAGGCGCCCGTCCCGTCGCCGAGCGCGTCCGCCGGGGCGGCCGGCGCGGCCGCGCCCGCCGCGGCCCCGAAGGGCAAGAAGAGCGAGGCGAAGGACGGCACCGACCTCAACGCCTGCCTCGACGCCGACTGCGAGGTGGAGGTGAAGAGCGGGCAGCGGATCCCGCTCGACCCGAAGTACGGCGTGGACGGCATCGACGTCCGCACCGACGGCCCGCGGGTCGTCTTCACCGCGAACGGACGCGACAGCAAGATGGTCACCTCGATGGACGCCACGTGGGCGGGCACCGGCTCGTCCTCGACCGTCAACGGCCTGACCTTCCGCCCGCGCATGACCAGGGACGGGAAGATCATCGTCCAGGTCAGCCACGACTGACCGGCCGGCCCGGCGGGCGGCCACCGGACGTCCCGGTTCGCGGACGGCCGCGTCTATGCGGGCACGAGCCGGTACCGGGGGATGACGGTGTTCCGGCCGGCGCTGTTGAACTGGCGGACCACGAGCGCGG